>JALQTV010000058.1 GCA_023268675.1 Saprospiraceae bacterium
GACCGTGATGTCCAACCAGTATCGTCATTTGAAATATTTAATTGCAAAGGAATAAGTCTTGAGGTATCATCCACCATTATGCCACTTCTACGTTGGGGAAGGTTTCATTCAAACCGGTATCGGTGGTAAAAAAAACTACCTGCTCCGCTTGCGCTGGCGGATCAGTCTGGGGCCATACCACAACCAGATGCCACTCAAGGTCATAAACAACAAACCCCATCCCACCACATTCATGCTCACCAGTTTGAAACCATCGCTGACGATGGAACCATCATGCAGGGCTTCTATCCAATCGGAAGTACGCTTAGAAATCGCCTTCACCTCCCCTGTTTTGCCATCAACCTGGACTTCCCACCAGTGCTCCTTGAATATGACTTTGGCCACTCCGTGAGAAGGCCTTACATCCACCCGGTCTATAGAGAGTCCCGTTTCATCGGGATGCGCTTTTGCGAGCGCCTCTGTGGCAATGTCCACCAGAGAAGCCATGTCCATCCATTCACTCAAGTCTTTGGTACTGCCCTTTTGGGTGGGCGTTTGCAAAACGGCAAACTCCTTTTTCAAAGCCAGCAGTACCCCCGTAATGGCACTGATACAAAGCAAAATTGCCAGCACGAGGCCGAGGTATTTGTGGTAAGACCGGAAGTCCCTGGTAAGGATGACCAATCGGGATGATTTGGTTTGCATGGTTCGTTCGATTTTGCTTTGATGACGAGGTAACCACCTTTCTCCTTAAACAACACAAGAAAACCAAGTTACCATTTGAAGCCCGGCTAAATTGAGAAAAACGAATGAAAAAACCAACTATGCAATCAGGGATAAAAATTAGCAGCTGATTTGGATGCATGAGACAGATTGACCTGTTTTTCAATAAATGCTATGATCAACCCCGCTACATCTACTTCTGTGGTCGCTTCGATGCCCTCCAAACCGGGAGAGGCATTGATCTCCATGATCAGTGGCCCCCGATTCGATCGCAGCAAATCCACTCCGGCAATCTGCAATCCCATAAGTTGGGTTGCTCGAATGATCAATTCGGATTCCTCCGCAGTCAATGCTACCTTCCTGGAAGAAGCTCCACGGTGCAGGTTTGAGCGAAACTCCCCTTTCCTGGCTTTGCGTTCCATAGATGCCACTATCTCTCCATCGATGACAATGGCCCGAATATCTGCCCCCTGTGCTTCCCTGATAAATTCCTGGATCAACACACTTCCCCTCAATCGCTGAAGGGTTTCTAAAGTAGCTTCAGCCTGATTGCGGCTCTCTGCCAAAATTACCCCTATGCCATGCGTACTTTCCAACAGTTTGATCACTACGGGAAGTCCTCCCACATAATCCAGCAAATAATCCAGTTCGCAATCCATGCGCGCAAAGACCGTTTTGGGAACATCAATCCCCTGGCGGGCGAGTGTTTGAAGTGCCTGCAGTTTGTTCCGGGATTGGATCAAGCCCTCGGCACTGATGGTCGTGAAAACCTCCAACATTTCGAAGTGTCGGATCACCGCAGCTCCCACCGTTGTGACCGAAGAACCAATTCGGGGGATGACAGCGTCGAAACCATCCAGCAGGTAGCCCTCGCAAACGATCTGAGGAGCATCTTTTTCGATCAGCAAATCGCAATTCATGTGATTGACCACCTGCATCAGGTGGCCGCGCCGGGTACCGGCAGACACCAGACTTTGAGTGGAGTACAACTGCGGGCCTCTGGATAATATGCAAATATTCATGTAAGATTGGATTAACGCGAGGTTGAAATTACAGATTATATAGGTATCTTGGCTCATCTGAGCTTAAAATAATAACCAATATCGCGAAATGGAGCATCCGACTACCCATCCCTTAAACGACAAACGCATCATCAGCGGCTGGACATTCTTCGACTGGGCCAATTCTTCCTTCGCCCTGGTCATTACGGTAGCTATTTTCCCCATCTACTTCATCGGTGTAACAGACGATTATATCAATATTTTCAACTACCAGGTTTCCAACAGCGCTCTCTATGCCTTCATGCTTTCGGCGGCCTATCTCATCATTGCAGCTTTTTCACCACTCCTTTCGGGGATAGCCGACTACGGCAAAAAGAAAAAATTCTTCCTGATGAGTTTCACGGTACTTGGCGGAGTAGCCTGCCTTTCTTTGTTTTTCTTCAAAGGCATGGAAAACCTGCTCATGGGCTCCATTGCCTTTATGCTGGGAATCATCGGCTTTGCAGGGGGATATGTTTTTTACAATTCCTACCTGCCTGAAATTGTCACCGAAGACCGCTACGACGTTGTCAGTGCGCGGGGTTTTGCCATGGGTTTTATCGGCAGCGTCATTCTTCTTGTCCTTTGTCTGTATGTCATCCAAAATCCTGGCACTTTCGGGTTTGCGGAAGACAGCTCTGTGACGGTGCGCCTGTCTTTTGTTTTTGTGGGACTGTGGTGGCTGGGATTTTCCATCATTCCTTTTCGGCGACTGCCAAAAGATCAGGGAGGCGTACCTATGAAGTCGCTGAGAAAAAAAGGAGCCGAAGAACTCCGCAAAGTGTGGCGCTCGCTCAAACACCAGGGCAATACCAAGAAATTCCTGTTTTCCTTTTTTTGCTATAGTGCCGGAGTACAAACCGTTTTGTACCTGGCTTCTACTTTTGCTGAAAAAGAATTAAAATTTGACACTTCAGAACTCATTCTCATCATACTTATCCTGCAGATTGTAGCCATCATCGGCGCTTACCTTTTCGCAGGCATCTCTAAAATAAAAGGCAACAAATTTTCACTCATGGCCATGTTGCTGATCTGGGTAGGAATATGCATTTATGGCTATTTTATTGAAAGTCAATTTCAGTTTTATATTGTTGCCAGTTCAGTAGGCATGGTCATGGGGGGTACGCAGTCCCTCTCCCGATCTACTTATTCCAAAATCATCCCTGCCGACACCGTAGATACTACTTCCTATTTTAGTTTCTACGACGTACTGGAAAAAGTAGCCACCGTATTCGGCACCTTTTCATTTGCTGTCATCGAACAACTCACCGGCGACATGCGCACCGGAGTTTTGCTGATGGCCTTATTTTTTATTTTTGGCATTCTCATCCTCTTGGGTGTAAGCATCAGACATGCAAAAAATGGCCTCGCAATCAGTTGATACCATCATATTTGACCTGGGCGGAGTATTGGTAGACTGGAACCCGGCCTACCTCTATGAAAAAATCTTCCCCGATCCGGCAGTGCGGAGCTACTTCCTAAACGAAATCTGTACGCCAGACTGGAATGCACAGCAAGATGGGGGGCGAACCATCGCCGAAGCCAATGAAATCCTTTCTACCCGGTACCCGGAACACCGGGAGGCCATCCATGCCTATTACGAGCGCTGGGAAGAAATGTTTCGCGGACCCATCACAGGTACGCTCGATATTTTCAACCAACTGACCGCTAACCCTGTTTATAAGGTGTATGCACTTACCAACTGGTCGGCAGAAACCTGGGAACGGGGCATGCAACTCTTTCCTTTTTTCAGGTTGTTTGACGGCATCGTCGTTTCAGGCCACGAAAAAACCATGAAGCCACAACCCGAAATTTACCATATCCTGCTAAACAGGTTTGCCCTGCAACCCGAGCAACTGGTATTTTTTGACGACAATGAAAAAAACGTGCTGGCCGCACAAAAACAAGGATTCAATGCCTTTGTTTTCCAATCACCCCAACAATTGAAAAAGGCTTTGCAAGACTATGGAATAGCACTGGCCTGACTTTCAAAATCCCCCTGAAAACCTTGAAAAATTTTCAAATTAATTATATTTGAAACTGCTGTTTTAGCATTTTTTGAAGTTCCTATTCACTAATAAAAACAATATGAAAAATCAACTTAAACTATTCATGCTGTCTCTTTGCGTGCTCGGCCTTCAGTTTGCCGACGCCCAAAAGATAGCTCCCTCCAAACTGGACAAACAGTTTCAGGGCATGCAATGGCGCAATATCGGCCCTTTCCGTGGAGGTCGAAGCATCGCTTCCACCGGCGTACCCGGTGACCCGCAAACCTATTACATGGGAACCGTAGGCGGGGGTGTGTGGAAAACTACTGATGCAGGGATTACCTGGAAAAACATTACCGATGGCTACTTCAATGTAGGTCCGGTAGGTGCCATCGCTGTAGCTCCTTCCGATCACAACATTGTCTATGTAGGTACAGGAGAGCATTCCGTCCGCGGGGTAATGACTACTCCCGGCGACGGCATGTACAAATCCATGGATGCCGGTAAAACCTGGACGCATATAGGGCTTCCCAACTCCAAAAGAATCTCCGAAATTAAAATTCACCCAAAAGATCCGGATGTAGTATATGTAGCCGTACAGGGAGCTCTTCATGGACCCTCTGAAGATCGTGGGGTCTATCGCAGCATGGATGGCGGTAAAAACTGGGAAAAGGTGTTGTATGTGGACGAACAGACCGGAGCTTCAGATCTGAGTATGGACCTCAACAACCCCCGCATTCTCTACGCTAGTATGTGGTACCACATCCGCTACCCCTGGACCATGATCAGCGGTGGAGAAGGCACAGGTTCAGCGCTGTACAAATCTACTGACGGCGGAGATACCTGGGAAAAAATGACCAGGGGCCTTCCTGCACACTTCGGAAAGTCTGCCATCGATGTGTCTCCGGCCAACTCAGAGATCGTGTATGCCAACATTGAGTCCGAAGGTACCAAAGGAGGCGTTTATCGCTCTGATGACGGAGGCGAAACCTGGAGGCAGACTACCAGCGACCGCATCACCGTCACCCGCTCCTGGTATTATATGGAAATTTTTGCCGATCCTCAGGATCAGGAAACCGTCTATGTTCTCAACGCTCCCATGCTGAAATCCATCGACGGCGGAAAGTCATTCAAATCCATTCAAAATCCCCACGGCGATCAGCACCACATGTGGATCAACCCCGATAACCCACAAAACATCATCCTTTCCAACGACGGGGGGGCCTGCATTACTTTCAATGGTGGCGAATCCTGGTCCAGTCAGCAAAATCAGCCTACGGCACAATTTTACCGCGTCATCACCGACAACCGATTCCCCTATCATGTCTATGCAGGACAACAGGACAACTCTTCCGTTGCCATCAAAAGCCGTACCAACGGCCGCGGCATAGACTGGAAAGACTGGTATGCCGTATCAGGTTGTGAAAGTGCTTTCCTCGCTTTCGATCCGGACGATCCGGAAATCGTTTACGGCGGTTGCTACCAGGGGCAAATCAATGCCTACGATCATAAAACAGAAACCAGAAAGGATATCATGGCCTACCCTACAGCAGTGCTGGCCTGGACTCCTTCAGAAATGAAGTACCGCTTCAACTGGAATGCTCCCATCGTAGCTTCTCCTCAAGACCCCAATACCATCTACCACGCAGGTAATGTAGTATTGAAAACCACAGACGGAGGACTTACCTGGACAGCCATAAGCCCAGATCTTACCCGCAATGAAAAAAGCAAACAGATCGATGGTGGCGGACCTTACACCAATGAAGGTGCCGGTGGAGAAGTGTACAATACCATCAGCTACCTCGAGTGCTCACCTCACGATGCCAATGTAATCTGGACTGGAAGTGACTGCGGTCTGGTTCACGTAACCCGCGACGGTGGACAGACCTGGACCAATGTTACGCCTCCGGATGTAGGAGAAGTACTGATCAATGCCATCGATGTGTCTCCGCACGATCCTGCAACAGCCTATGTGGCAGCTACAGGGTATAAAAACGATGACTTTACTCCTGTTGCCTACAAGACCAACAACTATGGCAAAACATGGACCAAAATTGCCAACGGAATCGAAAACAACGCTTTTGTAAGAGTAGTGAGAGAAGACCTTAAAGTCAAAGGCTTGCTTTATGCAGGGACAGAAAGAGGGTTCTATGTTTCCTTCGACGATGGCAAAAACTGGGAGAAATTCCAAAGCAATCTGCCTGTTTGCCCCGTTACTGATATTACCTTCCAGGACAATGACCTCGTGATTTCTACCATGGGCCGCGCCTTCTGGATCCTGGATGACATCGGACCACTTCAGCAGGCAAAAAGAGATGCAATGGACAAAGAAATGGCCCTGTTTGCACCCAAACCTACTTACAAGTACAGCGGTGGAGGCTCTTCTCCCTCTACAAGTACCGGCCAGAATCCGATCAACGGCGTTATCATCTACTACAGTCTTCCTGAAAACATGGATTCTACCAACCTTACTTTGGATATCCTGGACAAAAACGGAGACCTGGTAAGAAGCTACTCCAGCAAAAAAGAAAAGACCAAAACGTGGATTGGTGGCCCTCAACCTGAGCCTGCTATCCCCAATAAAAAGGGAGTCAATAGATTCAACTGGGATCTGAGCAGAGAAGCAGGACCCGGAGTTGAAGGCGTTTTCATGCTGGGCAACTACAGCAGCGGTGAAGTAATGCCGGGAACCTATACCATCCGTCTGTCCGATGGCAAAAAACAACTGGAAACAGAGGCAGTAGTCTTGGGAGATCCCCGCATCGATGCTTCTACAGAAGATTATGAAGCACAAGAAGCCCTGCTCAAGCAACTGGAGCGCACTTTCCGGGAAATACATACTTCCGTTAATGAGATGCGCGCATTGAAAGACCAGATCATGGCAATCATCAAACCCTTGAAAGACAATGCCGAAATGAAAGATCTGGTGGAACAGGGCGAAGCCATCAGCAAGCAGATCGATGCATGGGAACAACTGCTCATACAGCCCAAGCAAAAAACATTCCAGGATGTCATCAACTATCCCAATAAGCTCAATGCAGAGATCGCCAGCCTGATCGGAAGAATCAGCCAGGCCAATCCGAAATTGACGCAGGGAACCAAAGAACGCATGGAAGATGTTCAGCAAGAGTGGTCAGAGTCGCAAAAGGCCATGCAAAAACTTGTCAATGAAGACATTCCTGCCTTCAACAAATTGTATAAGTCAAAAGGAATTGCCCCCATTTTGTTGCCGGGCAAAGCCTGATGCAAGCATTCAATTGATTGTCATGAAGAGGTAAAAGTGTCAATATTTCGCGTATTTCTACGCTTAATTTGATACTTTTACCCTTGCTTTAATTTAACGCTAATAATCAAACACCTCTGATGAGTAATTCTGCAGTAAAATTTAATCTTCAGGACAAACCTGAATTCGTGAAGGAGCTGAGAAAGAGAGTCAATCAGTACTTCAAGGAAAACAACATTTCCAAACACGCCAACACCCAAATGGTCATCAAGACCATAGCCATGATAAGTTTGTACTTCGTCCCTCTGGCTTTGTTGTTGAGCAATTCCGTAAGTGGCACTTTCCCCGTGTTACTCATGTGGATCCTCATGGGATTCGGCATGGCAGGGATAGGTACCTCTATCATGCACGATGCCAATCATGGCGCCTATTCTCAGAATCCACGTATCAACCAACTCATGGGCTTCATCGTTAACTTTGTAGGTGGTTACCACGTAACATGGAAGATCCAACACAATGTATTACACCATTCGTTTACAAATGTTCATGGACATGACGATGACATCGATACTTTTGCCATCCGATTGTCTCCTGATCAGGAGAGAAAGAAATTCCACCGCTTCCAGGCCTTCTACGCCGTATTTTTCTACAGCCTGATGACCCTTTACTGGATGACCGCCAAAGATTTCATTAACCTGATTGGCTACAACAAAGAAGGATTGGTAGAAGGACAAGGACTTACCCTTAGAAAAGCTCTTATTCAACTGACATTCCATAAAATTTGGTACTATGCCCTTACCCTGGTACTTCCACTGATGCTGATCAATGTGCCCTGGTATATCACCCTCACCGGTTTTGTGATCATGCACGTCATCTGTGGCTTGTTCCTGGCACTGGTATTCCAGACCGCTCACGTGGTAGAAAATACCAACTTCTTTGCTCCCAGTGATGATGGCAGCCTCGAAAACAGCTGGGCTATCCACCAGGTTTTGACAACTGCCAATTTCGGCAGGAAGAGTTTGTTCTTCTCTTGGTTTATCGGAGGACTCAACTATCAGATTGAGCACCACCTTTTCCCCAATATCTGTCACGTACACTACAAAAAATTGTCTCCCATTGTAGAGCAAACTGCCAAAGATTTCAATTTGCCCTACTACCAGTACGAGACCTTCCTGGGTGCGCTGGCCAGTCACTTCAAACTATTGAATCAACTGGGCAATGGCACTTATGACAAGAAAAAATTGGCCTTGGGCTGAGCTTAAATGGTTTGGCCTTTCGGCAAAAATTAAGTTACCCGACAGGGGATTGCACCAGCAGTCCCCTGTTTTTTTTATCCTGACTTCAATTCCATGGAATCCTTTATTAACTTGTAGGAGAAAAACACCTCTCATGCAACACCTTAGCCTTCTATCTCTTTTCGCAATGCTCCTGCTACTCACGAGTACTTCCTGCCATTCCGATCCTGCCCCCCTTAAAGCCAGCCAAGAACTTGACCGGTATTTCAGTGAAGTCTTCCCTCCGGATCAACCCGGAGCTGCGGTGCTCATCGTACAAGACGGAGCTGTTGTTCTTGAAAAGGGTTATGGCATCGCTGACGTCAATACCCTTGAAAAAATTACTCCGCATACCATTTTCAATACAGGGTCTATCTCCAAAACCTTCGTCATGAATGGCATACTCATGCTCGAGGAAGAAGGAAAGCTTTCAATAGACGACCCGCTGGAAAAATACTTTCCTGGCTTCAAAAACCCAGAAATTGCCCGCCAGGTAAAAATTTACCACCTACTCAACCATTCCTCCGGGTTGATTGACAGCAGAAATGTCAAAGAAGACTCTGTATTTTACCTCACTGCCAAAGATGTGGAGAACTTCGCCCCCATCCTGGAAAATGATTCCACCGCCTTCGAACCCGGTGCCCGCTTCGAATATTCCAATCCGGCTTACAATGCCCTGGCTCTGATCATAGAACAGCTAACAGGCAATCGCTGGCAGGATTATATCATCGAGCGCATTTTTGGTCCGGCAGGACTCAAAGAAAGCAAAATAACAGACGGCCCCTACCCTGAATCGGGTGTCGCTCATGCCTATGTTTTTGACGGAGAAAATTTCATCGAAGACGACTACGGGGAAGAACCCACCTTTCCGGCAGCAGGTAATGGCGGCGTCTGGAGTACAGTACTCGACCTGTACCAATACGAACTGGCCCTCCAAAATGCGGTCTTTCTCCCCGAAAATCGCATCGCTCAATCCAGAACGCCCTTTCAACCCGACAATTGGGCTGCATCAGAGCCTTCCCACATCGGCTATTCCTGGTTTACCGGGCAATTTCAAGGAGAAGCACTCATCTTCCATACCGGCGATCAGGGAGGCTTTATGGCAGATTATGTATGGGTGCCTTCGGCAAAAATATTCTATACCATTTTGTGCAATACGCGAAAACCTACTCATGAGTACCGCAAGAAAGTCCTGGAGACCTTACTGATTCCTTAGCAAACCACTTCCGGGAATACGATAAAATAACAGCGGCTATGGGTGATGACCCTTAGCCGCTGTATTGTACCTACTTAGTGTTTTCCTGGCGCAAGTATCGGCAATGCTTCGTCTCATCTCGCCAAGATTCAACCCCAAATACCCAGGGATGTTAAATTCTTAGTGTTTTATTTTGCGCCACAGTTGAAAATTATGCCCCCCCCTTGCGGGGTTTTTCTATACGATAGGTTGCCACCTTCGGGGCTACAATAATTCATTATTGCCAAAGGTTAAAGGCCAAGAACCTTTCCCCCCCTCACTGTTCACTGTTCACTGCCCACCATCCCCCAAACCACTCAAGGCATCCAAAAAGCGGTCTGCAATTTTCAATTGAACATTGTCAAAATCTGCCCCGGATCGATTGACCAAAACCACCACTACCACTTCCGACTCGGGATAAATCACCATCCAACTGGTTCCTCCCACCGAGCCACCACTGTGCCCATACCAATAACGCCCCGCTTCGTCTGTTCCACTTCTCCAACCAATGCCATAATTCGTAGCTTCCCCATCAGCAGTACGCTGAGTAGTGGTAAATTCCTCCAGTGTAGCGGCTTTCAAATAACCCGCTTTGGTATGCCCCCAGGCAAATCGGACAACATCTTCGGGAGTCGAGATAAACCCTCCACCGGCCCATTTGTAACTATTGTCCACAGGAACTGCTACCTCATTGTTTCCTTCCTCGGATTGCTCGTAAAAGGTAACCAGATCCGGATAGCTTTGCGTGGCATATTCAGCAAAGGTATGTTGCATGTCCAGCGGATCAAATACCGCCGTTTGCATATAATCAAGAAAGGGTACTTCGAGCACTGATTCCATGGCTGCACTAATCAGATTCCAACCATAACTACTATAACTATAATCTGTACCCGGTTCGAAAACCAATGCATCCTCCTTAAAAATATCCAAGCCCTCACTTACTGTCGGGAAATGCTTGTTCATCTTAAACTCATCCCCCTTGTAGTGCCGGATGCCTGCAATATGTCCTCCCAACTGCCGAAGGTTAAAGTCATAGGCTTTTTTAGGGAAATCAGGCACATAGGCATAAATGGTAGTATCCAGGTTTATCTTTCCCTCTTCGTACAAACGCGCCAGGCCAGCCGCCGTATAGGGCTTTGAAATACTGCCGATGCGAAACAGGGTACGCGCCGGATCTATCTTTTTGCCGGAGGCGATATCGGCAAAACCGAAACCTTGGCTCCAGACCAACTCTCCCCCCACACTGACCGCAACTCCTGCTCCGGGAAAGTTTTCAGCTTCCAGCAATTGCTGCACCAGGGTTTGAGACGAATCTATCGCCTCCGCATAGGGAGAGACTACAACAGCAGTATCGGGAGAAGCACAGGAAGATGCCAGCCAAAGGACTGCCAGAAAAGAATAAAAAAAGGCTTTCATAAAAGGTATGTTTAAAGTTGGTAGATGCTTGCTTACAACAAAGATTTGACTGCCGCCTCCAGTTCCTCATATCCCGAAAAAGCACGGGAAACAAATTTCGATTGATCTTTTTTGTACACCATAGTCACGGGGATGGCACCTCCCCACTCCGGGCTGACCTTGTCTATCCACTCATTGGCATTCGGATCTGTCAGCACCAGCACTTCGCCAGGCAGCTTGTTTTTTTCCAGAAAAGGCAAGAGTTTCGACTCGATATGTTCTTCAAAATCCAGGCTAACCAGGATGATTTTCACTTTCTCATTTGCCATTTCTTCACCCAGCCGCTGGAAATAGGGCATCTCTGCCACACAGGGCTTGCACCAGGTTGCCCAGAAATTGATTACATAGACCGAATCCGTCTGCTGACGAAACAGATAAGCCATGTCGTCGAAATTGGCAAATACGGGAATCCTTTCGGGAGAAACTTCCTCATTGTCTGCCTGCTTTTCGCCCTCTCCGGCAACAGGTGCCTGTGAACAAGAGCAAGCAAATATGACAACTGCCAACAAAAAAAACAAGGACAATGGTGAAATACCCTTCATATAGCGACCCATTTAAATGTGTCCTATAAATTTCATCAATTTAACTGATAAGCAATGCCCATTTTGTCAATTTCTTCCAAAAAACCATTGGTAGCATCGATTTTTATGTTGTGAGACACCATCTTTAGCATCAGTCGCTGTTCGTCATCTATCAATTCCATCTTCAACTCGTGCTTTCCCTCACTGGCTCTGGCCAGGGTATCAATTTTCTCCACCAGTTCCTGGTCCAGATCGCGCATCCTGATGCGAAGGGTAACTTCTCTGGCCATTTCTGCTGCAATGCCCTCGAGCAGACGTACATCCAGCACCTTTATCTCCTCTTCGTTTCTGTTCCATCCCTTTTGCAATTTTGCCTTCATAAAAATTGCACTTCCCTCCTCCAGCAAGTGTTTGAAGCGCTGATAATCTTCCTTGAACAGTTTTATTTCCAGAGAAGATTGATAGTCCTGAATCTCAAAAACCCCCCACCCATTGCCATTTTTGGCGATCATGTGGCGTGCTCCGGTAACCATGCCTGCCAGGTAAAACTGTGGCCTCGAACGCATGTTCATCGCCTGATCCAGGGGGCAACTGGTAAAGTGATCCATTTCCAGCCTATACTCATCAAGGGGATGACCACTCAGAAAAATCCCTGCCACCTCTTTTTCCTGATTGAGGGACTCCAACAAACTCCACCTGCGACAATCAGGTGCCTTCGGTTCGTCCAACATTACCTCTACGGCTTCGCCAAAAAGGGACTGCTGGGCGTCTGCCTGTTGGTTCTGAAAAGCATTGCCATAGCGCAGCAAGTGCTCGATGAAGGTGTCGTATTTTTCTGTCGGCGCAAAATACTGGGCACGGTGAATGTCGCTAAAACAATCGAATGCCCCGCTCAAAGCCAGTCCTTCCATTACTTTTTTGTTGATCGCCCGCAAACTGACGCGTCGCATCAGATCATAAATACTGGAAAACAATCCACCTGCCTCACGCTCTTCCAAAATGATGTCCACCGCACCTTCTCCAATTCCTTTCAACGCTGAAAGACCAAAAACAATCTCCCCCTGAGCATTTACCGTAAAGCCGGAGGTACTTTCATTGATATTAGGTCCCAACACTTTTACCCCGATGCGCTTGCATTCCTGTAGGAAAAAAGTGATTTTAGAAATGTCATTTTTATTGTTGGTCAATACCGAAGCCATGAACGCCGCCGGATAATTGGCTTTTAGATAGGCTGTCTGAAAAGCGACAAAAGCATAGCAGGTAGAGTGACTTTTATTAAACGCATACGAGGCAAATGCCTCCCAGTCTTTCCATATTTTATCCAGCTTATCCTTGGGGTGATTGTTGTGCATCCCTCCCTCAATAAACTTGGGATAAAGAGCATCAATGATGGACTTTTGCTTCTTACCCATCCCTTTTCGGAGCATATCGGCCTGCCCCTTGGAAAAACCGGCCAATTTTTGCGACAAGAGCATCACCTGCT
>JALQTV010000059.1 GCA_023268675.1 Saprospiraceae bacterium
CGAAAAAGAAATATTGCTCACTCCACCACTAATACGTGCACCGGGACATTTTTCCTTAATCCGGCGGGTAGCTTCAATGAAGTAGATCGCATACTCATTATGTTCTTCTATGCCTGTCGCTACCGCAAAAATATTTGGATCAAAAATGATGTCTTCGGGTTTGAAACCCACTTTTTCGACGAGTAGGCGGTAAGCCCTTTCACAGATGCTCACTTTTCTTTCGATGGTATCCGCCTGTCCTTCTTCGTCGAAAGCCATTACTACTACTGCGGCTCCATAGCGTCTTACTTTTCTGGCTTGCGCCAAAAAAACATCCTCCCCTTCTTTCAGAGATATGGAATTTACGATGCACTTGCCCTGGACCACTTTCAGTCCGGCTTCGATCACCTCAAATTTAGAAGAGTCCAGCATAATGGGAACGCGGGCAATTTCAGGTTCTGCCATCACGAGGTTGAGAAAATCCGTCATGACCTGTTTGGAATCCAGCAAGCCTTCGTCCATATTGATGTCTATGATCTGAGCTCCGGCTTCTACCTGTTGCTGAGCCACTGACAAGGCTTCGGAATAAGCTCCGTTTCGAATCAGTCGGGCAAATTTTCGGGAACCCGTAACATTGGTACGCTCGCCTATGTTGACAAAATTCGTTTCCGGACGAATGATGAGGGGTTCCAATCCACTCAATTGTGTGTAATGTTTCGAAGCTGGAATCTGGCGGGGAATCACCCCTTCTACCCCCATGGACATGGCTTTGATATGTGCGGGGGTAGTGCCACAGCATCCACCGATGATGTTCACCAGATTATTTCTGGCAAAATCCCGGATATAGCCTGCCATTTCTTCCGGACTTTGATCATAACCTCCGAACTCATTGGGCAGACCTGCATTGGGATAAGCGCTGATAAAACAATCCGCCATGTCAGACAATGCCTGCAGGTGGGGGCGCATCTCTTTCGCACCCAGGGCACAGTTGAGTCCTATGCTCAGGAGGGGAATATGACTCACCGAAATCCAGAACGCCTCCGCTGTCTGACCGGAAAGCGTACGGCCACTGGCATCGGTGATTGTTCCGGAAACCATGATGGGAATATCGCGCTGAAGTTCTTCTCGCAATTCTTCCACCGCATACAAAGCTGCTTTCGCATTGAGCGTATCAAAAACCGTCTCTATCAGCAATATGTCTGCCCCTCCGTCTATGAGACCGCGTGCCTGTTCGTGGTAAGCTTCCCGGAGCTCGTCGAAGGTAACAGCCCTGTATCCGGGATTATTCACATCCGGTGACAGAGAAGCTGTCCGGTTGGTCGGCCCCATAGCTCCCGCAACGAAGCGGGGTTTGTGAGGATCTTTTGCAGTAAATTCCAGGGCTACTTTTTTGGCGATAGCCGCAGAAGCCTTATTCATTTCATACACCAGTCCCTGCATGTCGTAGTCTGCCTGAGCAATCGAGGTACTGCTAAAAGTATTGGTCTCCAGTATATCTGCCCCCGCCTCTGCGTATTCGCGATGAATGGCTTCTATAATATCGGGACGTATCACTGACAGGATATCGTTATTGCCCCGCAAATCTTTGTGGAAGTCCGCAAAACGTTCGCCGCGGAAATCAGCTTCCGTTAGTTGGTAACGCTGAATCATGGTCCCCATAGCACCGTCAATCACGAGGATGCGTGCTTGCAGGATAGCCTTTAGTTTTTCAGATATATTTTTCATTTCATCATTTTCATTTGCCTCATGGCCTTGCTTTCGCATTCCCTGAGCCTTAAAGTCCCAAAATTATTCATATTTTTGCGCAAAAAAAACCAAAGCTTAATTTACCGGTCATGGAAAATATACATCCCATTTTTGACAGGTTGGTTCAACGACCGGATCGTGAACGCTTGCTGCAACAGCAGAGCAAAGTGCTTTGGCTAACCGGGCTCTCAGGTTCAGGGAAAAGTACCATTGCACAATACCTGGAACGCCGCCTTCATAACGAAGGTTTTCTGGCTCAGGTATTGGATGGAGACAATATCCGCAGCGGGATCAACAACAATCTGGGTTTCGGCGAAGCAGACCGGATAGAAAACATCAGACGCATAGCAGAGATAGCCAAGTTGTACCTCAACAGCGGGATCATTACCATCAATTCCTTCATCAGCCCTACCATAGCCATTCGCCAATCGGTAAAAAACATCGTGGGTGCCGGAGATTTTCTGGAAATTTTCATTGATGCACCCCTGGAGGTATGCGAACAAAGAGACGTCAAAGGACTGTATGCCAAAGCCCGAAAAGGCGAAATACGAGATTTCACAGGCATAGACGCTCCTTATGAGGCTCCTGCTGATCCGGATCTGGTGCTCCGTACCGATGAGCTGGACATCAGCGAAGCAGTCGACAAACTGTATGGATTTTTATTGCAACATATCCAACTAAAGGAAGAAATATAGATGACTTATCAACTGAATCATTTAAAAGAACTGGAATCCGAATCCATTTTTGTTTTGCGTGAAGTAGCCGCCAAATTCGAAAATCCGGTATTGCTTTTTTCCGGAGGAAAAGATTCTATCCTGATGGCACACCTGGCCATGAAAGCCTTTCATCCTGCCCGAATACCCTTCGTTTTTCTTCACGTGGATACCGGACACAATTTCCCGGAAACACTGACCTATCGCGACGAATTGGTAGAAAAACTGGGAGTCAGACTGATCGTAGCCAGTGTGCAGGAAGCCATAGACAAACGCCTGATTGTAGAAGAAAAAGGGTATCACGCCAGCCGAAATCTATTACAGACCTTTGTACTGCTGGATGCCCTTGAAAAAGGCAAATATGATGCCGCCCTGGGTGGTGGTCGCCGCGACGAGGAAAAAGCCAGAGCCAAAGAGCGGTTTTTCTCTCATCGCGATGAGTTTGGTCAATGGGATCCCAAAAACCAACGACCGGAGTTGTGGAACCTTTTCAATGCACGCAAACAACCGGGAGAACATTTCAGGGTATTTCCTATCAGTAACTGGACAGAGTTGGACGTTTGGCAATATCTCGCAGAGGAAAAAGTACCTTTGCCAAGCCTTTATTTTTCCCATAAAAGGAAAATTTTTGAAAGAGATGGCCTGATCCTGGCAGACTCCCCCTATATCACAAGAAAGCCGGAAGAAGTTCTCGAAGAACGGGTGATCCGCTGCCGAACCATAGGTGACATGACCTGCACCGGCCTCTGGGAATCAGACGCTTCTACAATAGAGGACATCATCCGGGAAGTCTCGACAGCCCGGAAAACAGAACGCGGAGGAAGAGCAGACGATAAAAGGTCAGATACCGCCATGGAAGATCGCAAGAAAGAAGGCTATTTTTAATTTAAAATTATTGTCAACCAATATATTATGACAACCGAACTCTTAAGATTTACTACTGCCGGAAGCGTAGATGATGGGAAAAGTACCTTGATTGGCCGTTTGCTTTACGACAGTAAATCTATCTTTGAAGACCAATATGAGGCAATCGAAGCCACCAGCCTGCGCAGAGGAGAAGAGGGCGTAAACCTGGCGCTGCTGACCGATGGATTGAAAGCCGAACGCGAACAGGGAATCACCATTGACGTAGCCTACCGGTATTTTGCGACCCCCAAAAGGAAGTTCATCGTAGCAGATTGTCCGGGGCATATTCAATATACCCGAAATATGGTGACCGGTGCTTCTACTGCCAATGTTGCCCTGGTTTTGATTGATGCCCGCCAGGGAATTGTAGAACAAACCCGCCGGCACTCTTTTATTGCTTCTTTGCTGCAAATTCCTCACCTGGTTGTTTGTATCAATAAGATGGATTTGATGGATTATAGCGAAGAGGTGTACCAGCAAATCAAAGAGGAATTTTCAGGATTCTCTAACAAACTCAATGTCAAAGACATACACTTCATTCCTATTTCAGCACTCAAAGGAGACAATGTAGTAGAAGCATCAGAAAATATGCCCTGGTACAAGGGAGGAACTCTGATGTATTACCTGGAAAATGTGCACATCGGCAGTGACAACAACTTCATCGATACTCGTTTTCCCATCCAGCAGGTCATCCGCCCCTATTCAGATGACTACCACGATTATCGAGGTTATGCAGGACGCATAGCCGGAGGAGTATTGAAAAAAGGAGATGAGGTCACACTGCTGCCTTCGGGCTTTAGCAGTCGTATCGCCAAAATAGACACCTACGACGGAGAGTTAGAAGAAGCCTACCCTCCGATGTCTGTAACCGTTTTGCTGGAAGATGACTTCGATCTCGGCAGGGGGGATATGATTGTACGCCAAAACAATCAACCGACCATCAGTCAGGATATTGAATTGATGATCTGCTGGTTTAACGACCGCCCCTTACAAGTTCGCGGCAAATACCTGTTGATGCACACCACCCAGGAAATGCGCTGTATGGTGGGAGAAATTCGCTACAAACTAAATATCAACACCCTGCACAGAGATCTGGAAGACAAGCATATCGGAATGAACGACATTGCACGCATCACCATTCGCTGTACCAAACCCCTGTTTTTTGACAGTTACCGAAAAAACAGAATTACCGGTTCCGTGATCCTCGTTGATGAGCACACCAATGAAACGGTAGGTGCCGGCATGATCATTTAAGAGCATCCTCTCTAAGCAGGAAAAAACCTTCTGATCCTTGTTGCTGATACAAAGGCATGAGGATCAGAGCATCTTCGCCGGCATAGATTGGTCCAAAACGGTCATGAGCGAGCAACTCTCCTTTCTTCACAGGCATAAAGTTCTCGTAATTGGGCATCATGTGAAAATCATCGTCCGGCCTCACCGGGTGGATGTGACTGAGCCTGGCCACCTTGGGAAGCTTGTCAGAATAATCAATCAATAATTGATCGTGCCGGTTTTCCACAATATTAGCAGGCACTGAGCCAATCGTGCGCATACAATTAATGATGGCGGCGATGGCCCGGTTGATTGACAAAGGGTCTGAATGTTGTCCTGCTTCGAAAGTAATGCTTACCGCAGGAAGTCCCAGGTTTTCATCTTTAACATAATGCATCAATGTTCCTTCGAGATTGTCAAGCATTCCCAAAATAACCGGGGCATGCAACTCGGTAGCAATGTTGAGATTTTCCTTTTGATTGTCGCTAATGGTAAAAATCCCGCCTCCCGCTGTAGTAGTATGCAAATCCAGCCAGACGATTTTTTCGGGTCGATAGGCCTCGATTTCCCTTTCTACAAGGTCCAGTATTTCCAGTAATTCCCGGGCTTCGGATGATATTTTTCCAGTAGCAAGCTGTCGGTTTTCGGCAATTTTCTCAGGTATCCAGATCCTGTTCATGTCCTGGTCAAGGTAGCGCTCTTTTTTCCGCAGGGCGGGGATGTTTCCTCTGATGCCTATCAGTTTTCCAAAAAAAGAAAAATCCGGATTGATCAAGGCTTCCCGCTCAAGAAGGGTAAATACCGTGTTTAATGCTTCTACTCCGGCAGGTTCGTTTCCGTGGAGTCCACCACTGCAAATAAACAGTGGGCCCCGCTCTTTTCCTTCAAAAACTCCGATGACTCGATTATCTGACATAACAATACTTGGGTTAACTTATCATGGCTGATAAATTAAACAAGAATTAACAAAAATAAGATGACAAAGGTCAGGAGAAAAAATTGTCGCGATTCAGGAACGCAGCTCTACGTACTCCTCATTGAACCCCAGGTCCTTGAAATAAGCTATGGCAGGATGATCTTTTTTGAGATGCAGTGAAATTCCGTCCTTGGCGTAAGCTTTTGCTTTCTGAAGGAAAGTCATGACGGCACTTTTGTCCAACTCCCGGTCAAACGCTACAAAAACAAACTGATGTCCGGGATGGAAAGCTTCCATACCCGTTTTATTGGCAATGACTGCTGCTTTTATCTTACCCTCATCGTGTAGAGAAAGTACAAAACCCCCGAAAGAAGGTCTTTTTTTGAGAGCACATTCCAGTGCTTCTATGACATTATTGACAGGAGTATGAGGAAAGTGATGGGCAAAGAAATTTACCAAGGCTTTTTTTTCACCAGGACTAGCATCGCGGAAGGCCGTATGTAAGACGATTGTAGCACCCATTTTCCGTGTATTTTCAGGTTCCTCTCAGGTTTCGTGCACAATTTGATTGTTTAAAGGCTTGATTACCGAAACCATTCAAATTTAACATTTTATTATGAATTAAAAAAATATTGAACCCTGAATTATAGGACTTAATGCCGGGAAGTACCCCGTGCTTAATGTTTATTTCACAATGGCGCGGTTACCTTTTCATAGGTTGGGGCATTAAACAGATAAAATCCATGCGTATCTTAAGCTTACTTTTATGTAGTATCTGCTGCCAGGCCTCTGTATATGCCCAGCTTGTACAATGGAATTTCGAAAATATCACAGAAGCAATAGCTCCCTTGCCCATTCCCGCTTCCTATTTGGATCCCTCTATTGCTTACGGACAAATTGGCATCGTAGGTGGCAACAACAACGGCACTCCCACGTATTGTTTTGGAGAAAACTCATGGGCTACCAACTTCTGGACCATTGCAGTCACTGCTCAGGAAAATTATTATATGGAATTCCGTATGAGTCCGAATCCTGGTTATACGGCTACCATAACCGGTTTTTCCATGTTTGTCAGCTCCTCCTCCATCTACAGTGCCAACAAATTTGATACCTATGTGAGTACCGACAACTATGCAACGCGTACCTATGTCGGAACAGGAGAAATTGTAGGCGAGCCCTGTGTAGGTTTCTACGCGGTTTTCCCAAATAATTTTACCATCGCCTACGGAGAAGAACTCATCATCCGGGCACATCCCTATCGTCAATTCTCCCGCTTTCAGGCGGCTACCATTCGCATCGACAACGTATCCATAGAAGGCACTGCCCTACCCGTGAGACTGCAGTCATTTACCAGTCACGAAACAACTGAAGGCATCTGTCTGACATGGGAAACGCTTACGGAGGAACACAGTGATTATTTCGACATAGAACGACGACTGGATGGAACTGATTTCCAAAAAATCGGCAGAATAAAAGCAGCAGGTAATAGCCACACACCAAGAAAATACACTTTTACAGATCCCAGTGCTCATCCCGGCAGGAATTACTACCGACTGAAACAATCAGACCTGAATGGAAACTATGTGTATTACGATGCCATTGAGGCAAAGGTTAGTCCGAGAGACAATAAGAACCGTCGCTTCAGCCTGGCATCCAATATAGGCTCCAGTGTCTTTATCATTCGATTTTTCAAAGAAACGCCCCACCCGGGAAACATTCTGGTATTTGAAATAAGTACCGGCAAACTGGTTCACCGGGTTCCCATTCCGGCAGGAACCCGAAATCAAAGTCTTTTACTGGATCACCTATCCCCGGGCATATACTGGATCTACGATACTGAAGGAAGATGCGGAGAAAAACTGGTAATCACCGGCACATCATGAAACTGATTTTCTCCAGGCAGCATGGCACCTTCGATTCCTTTGCCATTGGTCATAAGGAGCCGTTACACACTGCCCAAAAGTCGATAATTAAGCGGTTTTTATCGAGATAGACAAGTATATTTGG
Organism: Saprospiraceae bacterium; assembly: GCA_023268675.1. Classification (GTDB taxonomy): domain Bacteria; phylum Bacteroidota; class Bacteroidia; order Chitinophagales; family Saprospiraceae; genus JALQTV01. The sequence continues at coordinate 7,540 of JALQTV010000059.1, forward strand.
CAAGTTCATCCGATATTACCATTCTATTATTGACTGTTTTTAAAAAATCAGGAACTATGTTGAAAAAAATGTTTTTCTTGCTGGCAGTAGTCTTTAGCCTACCTGCTTTGCAGGCTCAGTCCGTGGATGAAATCCTGGATATGTACTTTGAAAATACCGGTGGAAAAGAAAATTGGTTGCAGCTAAGCTCCCAAACCGTCAGAGCAAAAATGGAAACCCAGGGAATGGAATTTCCTGCAATCATGCTTTCCAAGCGCCCCAACAAAACCAAAATGACCATTGATATTCAGGGAATGCAAATGGTAATGGCAACGGATGGCGAAACCGCCTGGATGATCAATCCTATGATGGGAGGCACCGACGCACAAGTTATGCCGGAAGCTCAGGCCAAAGACTTCGAACGACAAAAGTTTGAAAGCGAATTTCTAAACTATCAGGAAAAAGGCCACAAAGTATCTCTTGAAGGCAAAGAAACCGTTGACGGAGTGGAATGCTTCAAGATTAAACTGGAAAAAGAAAATGGAGATGTGGAATTCCACTATTTCGATACGGAGAATTATGTAGTCATCATGTACGAAGCCATCGTACCCGAAGGCCCGATGAAAGGACAGGAAGTAAAAACTTTCCTCAGCGATTATCAGGAGGTGGATGGGTTTATGATGCCTCACTATATGGAGTCCAAAATGGGTGGCATGACCCTTCAAAAACTAACCTTCGAGCAATTCGAACTCAATAAAGAAATTGATGACAGCGAATTCGCCTTCCCTAAAAAGAACTAAGAAATAGTCTTATAAAGAACATCCATTTTTTGTGATTTTATTACAGGGGTAGTCGAATGATCATTCTTCTACCCCTTTTTACATAATATATTATGAAACATTCAAGCCTGTTATTCTTGTGCTGGCTATCGATCAGCCTTGTCACTGCACAAGACACAAATATCGACTATCATAGCATTGTAAACTCCCTGTATGCCCGGCAAATAGGGCCGGCCGTGATGAGTGGCAGGGTATCCACCATTGCTGCGGTTGACAGCAAGCCCGAAATCATTTATGTAGGTGCCGGTGGCGGTGGAGTCTGGAAGTCTATCTCGGGAGGCGTAACCTTCCGCCCGGTATTCGATGATCACCCTCAATCCATCGGAAAAATAACCATTGACCAGCAAAACCCGGAGACTGTCTGGGTGGGCACGGGAGAACCCTGGGTAAGAAACAGCGTATCCGTGGGCAATGGCATCTATAAAACCACCAACGGTGGCGTCAACTGGACACACAAAGGCCTCGAAAACACCGAGCGCATAGGGGATATTGTAGTACATCCACAGCATTCAGACACCGTCTTTGTCGCCGCTCTGGGTCATCTCTGGAACGCCAATGCCGATCGGGGGATTTATCGAACCATCGATGGAGGTGAAACCTGGGAAAAAGTGCTCTATATCGATGAAAATACTGGCGGAGCAGACCTGGCAATAGATCCTTCCAATCCGGATATTCTCTATGCCACCATGTGGAGTTTCCGGCGCTGGCCATGGTTTTTTGACTCCGGTTTTACCGGAAGCAGTGCTCTTTACAAGTCCGAAGATGGTGGACAAACCTGGAGCACCCTCACCAAAGGACTGCCGGAAGAAAAGCTGGGTAGAATGGCAATAGATATTGCGCCTTCCAACCCTGATGTGCTCTACCTCAGTGTCGAGAGCGAAACACGCGAAAAAAAAGGCATTTACCGATCCGGTGACAAGGGAGAATCCTGGGAACAGGTCAGCACAGACTTCAACGCAAGTGTTCGTCCTTTCTATTTCTCCCGCCTGCTTGTAGACCCGCAAAACGACAGCATCCTGGTCAAGTGCGGATTCCAGGCCATTTTCAGCGAAGACGCAGGACGCACCTTCCGACCCATGGATGGTGCGGTGCACTCAGATGTTCATGATGTCTGGATAGATCCCAATAATACCAAACACGTATTACTGGCTACCGACGGGGGCGTTTATGAATCACATGACCGCGGCTATACCTTCCGCCATTGGTCCAACCTGCCGCTGTCCCAGTACTACAGAATCAGCGTAGACAACCACAAACCTTTCCGCATCTATGGTGGCTTGCAAGACAATGGTTCCTGGTATGGGCCCTCTGCAAAAGCGGGAGGCATAGGCAACGGAGACTGGGTAAACACCTTCGGAGGAGACGGTTTTTACTGTTTCAGGCATCCGACAAAAGAAAATTTCATCTTTACTGAGTTTCAAGGAGGCATGATCATACGCTACGATGAGGCAACCGGAAATGTCAAGTGGCTCAGACCCTATGCTTCAGGTGAGGAAGACAAATACCGCTTCAATTGGAATTCTCCAATACACCTGAGTCCAAACCACCCCGAAAGAATTTACTTCGGCTCGCAATACTTGTTTATGTCCGAAGATATGGGCGAGTCCTGGCAGCGTATTTCTCCCGATCTGAGTACCAATGATCCCGAAAAGTTGAAGCAAAACGAATCCGGAGGACTCAGCATCGACAATTCTACCGCAGAAAACCACTGTACCATCTATGCCATAGCAGAATCACCAAAGGATGCCAATATCATCTGGGCAGGTACCGATGACGGCAACCTTCAGGTAAGTGCTGACCTCGGAAAAACATGGACGAATGTAGTAGGCAACATTCCCGGTCTCCCCAAAAACACCTGGGTGAGTTACATTGAACCGGGCCACTTCGACGCCAATACTGCCTGGGTAGTCTTTGACGGACACCGCAGCGGTGACAAAACTCCCTACCTGTACAAAACTACTGACCTAGGAAAAACATGGACCGCTGTCAACACAGAAGGCATCCCAAGCTATGCACTAAGTGTCCGGGAAGACCTGGTAAACCCAGATTTGCTGTTCCTGGGTACTGAATTAGGACTGTACATTTCACTGGATGGCGGTACCGAATGGACGCGCTTTGAAAACAATGTTCCTCAAGTAGGCATTCGAGATATGGTGATTCACCCCAGAGATCACTCACTCGTCCTGGGAACCCATGGGCGCGGGGTCATTATCATAGATGATATTTCTCCCTGGCGGGAGTTTTCGCCTGCCATTGCCGGAGAAAAACTGCACTTTTTTGAAAGTCGACCAACTGTCCTCAGAGACCCCGGTAATGGCGGCGGATGGTTTGGCGGCAGCGGCAACTTTACTGGTCCCAACCCCAATACCGCAGCCAAGATTGCTTATTACATGCCCAAAAGACATACTTTCGGAAAAATGTACCTGGAAGTTTACAAAGACGGAGAACTGATCAAAACCCTTCAGGCAGGCAAAAGCGGAGGCATCAACATCGTAGAAATGCCCACAGCTCTCGAACGACCCAAAGCAGCTCCTACCAAAAACCGCATGGCACTGGGAGGGACTATCTTTGGCCCTAACCTGGAAGCCGGCAAATACGAGGTAAAGCTGATCAAAGGCAGGGAAACCTACAACACAGGTTTCGAACTGATCCACGACCCCGAATCCCCCTACTCTACCGAAGAAAGAACCCTGCAATACGAAACGGTGATGAAACTTTATGCCATGACCGAACAACTCGCCTACATCTACCAGATTCTCGATGAAATCGGCGGCCAGGCAAAGGAACTGGATACGGACGATCCTGCAATCAAGGACTTGCTCCAGCAATTGGAGATAAAATCTGAAGAACTACGGGAAAGCTTTGTGGCACTCGAAGGAGATTTTTACGTGGACTCTGACGAGCAGTTGCGGGAAAGAATCGCAGAAATGTACATGCAGGTCAGTAACTTCCCCGGCAAACCTACCAACACCCAGTTGGAACGCTCAGATGCGCTGAGTGGAGAAATGCAGGAAGTAGAAACTGAAGTAACCCGCTTCCTGGAAGAAGAATTGGCTCCCGTCAATGAAAAACTGAGCGAAGCAGGCATTCCAATCATCAAATACTCCTCCTTCAGTGAGTTTAAAGATGGAAAACTAAGCAGCAGCGGAAAAGGCAAACCCTGATTTATTCGCCCTCCAGAAAGGCCGTCGGAAATTTCGACGGCCTTTTTACTTTATGCCAGGCATTTATTATCTTCCATTGATCATTTACTGAAAAAATTGATACCATGCTAAAAATTTTATTGTCAGGTCTTCTGACCTTTGGAATTATGATTCCCGGCGCTTTCGCACAAAATGAAACAGCAGGGGAAAAAACCGAAAACCAGGAAAGAAAAAAAGCCAAAGGGGATCTAAAAAGTTACGAGGATATCATCACCTCAGACGCTGTCAGCGACGAGGGCTTGTTCAACGTCCATCGGGTAGGCGAAAAATTATACTACGAAATTCCTTTTACGCACTTCAATAAAGACATGCTGCTGATCAGCCGCATCGTGCAAAGTCCGGCGGATTTGAGTCCTTTCACACACGCCGGCTCCAAAGTGGCCGAACAGGTAGTCCACTGGGAAATGAAAGACAAAAAGGTACTGCTAAAAGTCGTGTCTTTCAGCAACGTAGCCGATGAGGAATTGCCCATTGCACAATCCGTAGCCTACAACAATTTTGCCCCTATCATCAAGTCTTTCAAAGTAGAAGCCTACAATCCGGATTCTACCGCAGTGTTGGTGGAAGTTTCCAAATTATTTACCGACGACGTAAACGCCATCAGCGGCCTCAATTCGGGACTCCGCACCCGGTACAAGGTTAGCAGACTCGATGGAGACCGGAGTTTTATTGACAAGGTACGCTCCTTTCCGATCAATGTCGAGGTCACCCACACCATGACTTACAACGCTTCAGATCCTCCATCCAACAGGAATACCGGTACCATCAGCATGCAAATGAACCAATCCATGATCCTCCTGCCGGAAGATCCCATGACTCCCAGGTTGCACGACCCCAGAGTCGGCTGGTTTACCATCAGTCAAATCGATTACAGTTCTGAAGCCCTAAAATCCGATCAAAAGAGATACATACGCAGGTGGCGCCTGGAACCCAAAGACCCGAAAGCCTATGCCAAAGGAGAACTGGTAGAACCCATCAAACCCATTGTGTATTATCTGGATCCGGCTACGCCGAAAAAGTG
>JALQTV010000005.1 GCA_023268675.1 Saprospiraceae bacterium
TCAAGGAATTTGAAAATCCTCCCGTAGCACAGGCTGACGTAAAATGCACCCTGACCCTCGACAAAAAACAGGATATCATTGTGCTGTTTTTTGATTTCGAAGGAACTGTAGATACAACCTGCGATCGCTGTCTGGCAGATATCCACCTGCCAATTTCAGGTCAGGAAAGGTTGTTGGTAAAATACAGTGAGACGGAAGAGGCTTCCGATGATCCTGAAATCCTCTTCGTACACCCTGAAAGTTCAAAAATTGATGTGTCAGGGCTTGTGTATGAATTCATTTGCCTGGCCATCCCAATGGTTAAGGTATATGATTGCGAATTGGATGAGGATCCCCCGTGCAACCAGGAAATGCTGGATTACCTGGATGCACCCAATGACCCTGATGAGGACTTGCCTGATGACAATCCTTTTTCAGAAGTACTAAAGAAGATCAATCCATCTAAGTGAGATAAAAGTTTTTGTAAGACCAGGTTAAATTAACAGAAAATGGCACATCCTAAGAGTAGAATTTCAAAGCAACGCAAACGCAAACGCAGAACGCATAAGAAAGCGGCTATGCCCAATGTTTCTATCTGTCCCACAACGGGAGAGAGCCATCTTTTCCATAGGGCTTATTCAGATGCAGAAGGCAATTTGTTTTATCGCGGCAAATTGTTGGTGAAGGCTCTGGAAGAAGAATAGTCAGGCCTATCCTTCCGGAAATGATAACAAAGAACAGGCTCCCTTCTCAATTGCGTGATGTGGAGCTTTTCGTATTTGGTTTAGTTTAAATTGCACCGCTTTATGGCAAAGTCAATCATTTATACGGCTGATGCACCCAATCCCGTAGGGCCCTACAGCCAGGCCGTAATGGCCAACGATACCCTCTATGCATCCGGTCAGATTGCCCTGAACCCCTCAACAGGTACCCTGGTCAATGACTCTATCGAAGCAGAAACTACCCAGGTAATGGAAAACCTGAAAGCAGTCCTGCACGCCGCCGGCATGACATTCGAAAATGTGGTAAGTTGCTCGGTTTTTGTCGCAGACATCAATCAATACGACAAAATCAATGCCATCTATGGCAAATACTTCGATGAGGCTACCGCTCCTGCACGCGCTCTGGTTCAGGTCGCTAATTTGCCCAAATTCGTTAACGTAGAAGTTTCACTGATCGCGGTCCGCTAAGGCCTGCTATCTACCGCTATTTTTTGATTATGGAGTCCAGAAAACAAGTTCTTTCCTGCATCCAACCTACAGGGGACATGCACTTCGGAAATTATTTCGGAGCCGTCACCAATTGGGTTGAACTTCAAAATTCCTACGATTGTGTTTATGGCATTGTAGATTACCACGCAATGACCATGCCTTTCAAACCGGCTAAATTGAGAGAAAATACCTGGGAACTGGTATTCAACCTACTCGCAACCGGTATAGAAGCAAAGAATATTTTCATCCAGTCACTGGTACCCGAACATGCGGAGCTTTGCTGGATATTTAATTGCTTTACGTCTTATGGCCAGCTTAGCCGTATGACACAGTTTAAAGATAAAAGCAATCAGGCTGGAGAAGATGCTGATGGCTTCATTTCTGCCGGTTTGCTGGACTATCCTGTACTGCAGGCAGCCGATATCCTGGTGTACCGCGCAGATTATGTACCGGTAGGCAAGGACCAGGAACAACACCTGGAGTTGACAAGGAATATTGCTACCCGCTTCAACCTGGTAGTGGGCAAAGAATATTTTACACTTCCGGAGCCACTCTATACAGAGGTTCCCAAAGTAATGTCCACCGCCGATCCCAGTAGAAAAATGAGTAAAAGCGCCGGCGCAAAGCATTATATCAATGTGTTTGCAGATGAACAAACCATACGCAAACAAATCAAATCTGCCGTTACAGATACCGGTGAAACCAAAGCCGGAGAAATGAGCGCCGGGGTAAGCAATTTGTTTGAATTGCTCAAAGCAAGTGGCAAAAAAGAAGCCTGGGAAAGCCTGATGGATGATTACCGCAACAATGCCCTCAAATATGTAGATCTCAAGGAAGCTGTTGCAGAAGGCCTCGTGGAAATAAGCACGCAAATCCGAAACAACAAAGCCGCCATCGTCGCTGATAAAAAACAGGTAAAAGAAATCATTAAAGCAAGCAGCGCAGACATCCGAAAAAAAGCACATCAAACCATTACTGATGTCAAGGAATTGACTGGCCTGCTCAATGTCAAACTTTAATCCGAACCATGAAAATCATTTGTATCGGACGAAATTATGCAGAACATGCGAAGGAATTGAACAATGCAGTTCCCGAAGATCCCATCGTGTTTCTGAAGCCTCCTTCGGCCTTGCTAATCAACAACAAACCTCTGTACTACCCCGAATTTACTCAAGACATTCACTACGAACTGGAAGTCGTGCTGAAAATAGGAAAAAACGGCAGGTATGTACAACCGGAATTCGCCTCTGAATACTACAACCAGGTAAGCCTGGGCATAGATTTTACTGCAAGAGACCTACAGGCAAAGTGCAAAAAAAACGGGCATCCCTGGGAAATCGCCAAAGGCTTTGACGGTTCGGCAGCTCTGGGCCCCTTTATAGCGCTGGATAAAGTAAACCCCGAAGGAATACAGTTCCAACTGCATAAAAACGGAGCCGTCGTACAAGACGGAAACACCCGCGACATGATCTTCTCTTTCAATGACATCATCGTCTATGTTTCCCGTTTCTTTAAACTACAAATGGGTGACCTGATCTTTACCGGTACTCCGGCAGGGGTTGGCCCGGTTGCCATAGGAGACAAACTGGAAGGAAGTATTCTGACAAATACAGGCTGGCAATCCCTCCTGGAATGCGATATAAAATAAACAGAATTGCTATTTTTACACGCGGTATCTAATCCGGGACAAAACCCCTATTGATCAACTAAAAAACATCCTTAATTATGTCATATCTTTTCACTTCCGAATCCGTTTCCGAAGGACACCCCGATAAAGTAGCCGATCAGATTTCAGATGCACTGGTTGACCATTTCATCGCTTTCGATCCCAAATCCAAAGTAGCCTGCGAAACACTGGTGACAACCGGACAGGTAGTGCTGGCAGGGGAAGTCAAATCCGAGGTGTACCTGGATGTACAGCAAATCGCCAGAAACGTAATCAAAAATATTGGCTATACCCGTTCCGAATATATGTTCGAAGCCAACTCCTGCGGCATTCTCTCCGCTATCCACGAACAGTCTCCGGATATCAATCAAGGGGTAGAACGCCAAAATCCTGAAGATCAGGGCGCCGGCGACCAGGGAATGATGTTTGGTTATGCCACCAACGAAACCGAAAACTACATGCCCCTGGCACTGGATCTTTCTCACCGAATCCTACTCGAACTGGCAGCCATCCGCAAAGGAGGGGAAGTGATGACCTACCTCCGACCGGACTCCAAATCACAGGTTACCATAGAATACGATGACAACCACAAACCCGTCAGAATAGATACCATTGTGGTTTCTACCCAGCATGATCCCTTCGACGAAGATGAAAAAATGCTGGCAACCATCAAGAAAGATGTCATCGAACTGGTAATACCCAAAGTAAAAGCACAACTTCCGGCTCACCTGCAGGAACTATTCAATGACAACATCATCTACCACGTCAACCCAACCGGCAAATTCGTTATCGGTGGTCCACATGGAGATACCGGCCTCACCGGCCGAAAAATCATCGTAGATACCTACGGCGGAAAAGGTGCTCACGGTGGTGGAGCGTTCTCAGGCAAAGATCCCTCAAAAGTTGACAGATCAGGTGCTTACGCTACCCGCCATATAGCCAAAAACCTGGTAGCAGCAGGAGTATGCGACGAAGTACTGGTACAGGTGTCTTATGCCATCGGCGTAGCCAAACCTACCAATATCTACATCCAGACTTATGGCACCAGCAAGGTAAATATGACCGACGGCGAAATTGCTGCCATTGTGAGCCAGCTTTTTGATATGAGACCCTACGCCATCGAAACCCGCCTGAAGTTGCGTACCCCTATTTATTCGGAAACCGCAGCTTATGGTCACATGGGCAGAACACCGGAAAAGAAAATGGTAACGTTTACCAGTGGCTCAGGAGAAACCAAAAAAATGGAAGTGGAAACCTTTACCTGGGAAAAATTGGATATGGTGGATGCCGTAAAAGCTGCTTTCAAACTTTAAGCCTAAAACCGCGCTCCTAACATAAAAAAGCTGTCCTGTTAGCATTATGGGGCAGCTTTTTTATTTGCCCTTGCCCTGCAATAAAACCAACAAGGTGTAAAACATAATCTTAAAGTCCAGCGACAAGGACATGTTTTCAATGTATAAAATGTCAAATTTAAGACGTTGCAACATTTGATCTACATTGGAAGCATAGCCATATTTCACCTGCCCCCAGGAAGTAATGCCCGGACGGACCTTCAACAAGTGTTTGTAGTGCGGATCCCTTTCCGTAATCAGATCAATGAAGTATTGCCGCTCCGGTCTGGGTCCGACCAGAGACATATCCCCCTTCAATACATTCCAAAACTGCGGCAACTCATCCAGCCGCCATTTGCGCATCACCGCTCCCCAGGGAGTAACCCGTGTATCTCCCTCGTGAGACAGCCTGGGGCCATCTTTTTCGGCATCCAGCCGCATAGATCGAAACTTGTAAATATAAAAGGGCTTCCAGTTGAGCCCGATGCGTTCTTGTTTGAAGAAAACAGGCCCGGGAGATGAAAGACGTACGCGGATTGCAATGTACAACAACAAAGGAAACAACAGCAACAACATCACTCCGGACACCAGCACGTCTATTCCACGCTTAAACAATCGCTGCCATTTCGGCATCAAATCCTGCTTGATTTCTATCAAAACAGCACCGTAAACCTGGTTCATTTTTACATTGCCAAGCAAAATATCGTACATATCAGGAATGATTTTCACCAATACCTGGTCTGCATAGTCAAACAGATGGTTGAGAATTTCTCTCAGGCGATCGTGTTCCGATGTTTCTATGGCAATGATAACTTCTTCTATTTCCTGTGTACGAATGACTTCCGGCAAATCTTTTATTTCGCCCAGCCTGGGCAAAAAACGTTGCAACTCAGTTCTGTTTTCCGGATTTCCTGCCGATACGAAACCGAGAAAATTATATCCCAGACGTTGTTTCCTTCCTGTGACATCCTGGTACAACTCAAGTGCATTCGCATTGCTCCCTACAATCAGGGTATTATAACTGACCAGTCCCTTTTTCAACCTTTGGTTCGCACGGTTGAGCAATATCATCCGAAAAAAAACAGTCAGGGTAAAGTGAATAGAAAACAATGCTATGAAAGAAACATAGTAAGTCCTGTAGTTGGTAACCAGATCATCCAGAATCAGGGTAAAGAAAAGGAACAATGCACCAAAAAAACTAAGAAAAAGGGTTCTCGCAAAAGTGGCAAGCCTGGAAAGCCTGTAAATATCATGGTACTGGTCAAAAATCCCGTAAAAAAGCGACCAACCTAAGGGAACCACCAGGATGCCTGACCAGAAATTTTGATCATTAAACAGCCCCGCTCCCAGACTCCCGGATTCTATCCATTGCCGGAAAGCAAAAAAACAGGCCCAACTGAGCATCGCGGTCAGGAAATCTGCCAATTTATATACAAAGGTATCCCACTGTCGTTTGCGCTTCATATTTTTTGTTCAAAGCAGCCTAAAAAAATACCAGTTTGAAGTTGTCAAACCAAACCCCGGCTTCCCCTCGTTCAGATCCTTCCAAAGCTGTCCGCAATACCAATTGGTATTCATCAAACACGGAAGGATCAGCCAGCGACGAAAAATTAAAGTAAATTTTTTGCCACTCCTCCGAAGGGTAGAACCCCGGATTAAGCAAAACGCTGCCCTGGGTAGAACCAATACCTGAATATCCTATCAACCCAAAAACTACAGGAATATCAGCTTTGTAATTTAATTCCAGATAAACAAAAGGACTTTTGACCCCCAATTCCTGCATCCTGTTCAGCGATGCCAACTCGATCAAAGGTTGATCCTCGGTGAGGCTTATTTTCAGCGCTGACCTGCCTTCAAAAACTTCGTCCTGGTCCAAAGTAAGCATCCCTACATCCCCTATTTTGACATCTCTCATCAGGTGGTTTGTCTGTTCAAAAGGTTCGATCAGTGCAAATCGGATACTTTCGACATAAGTGGTTACCGGCTTTAAGGTATCTGTTTTTCCAGGCTCCAGGGCAACCTGAAAAGTAACAGGTTCATAAAATGGATAAATTTCAGGAGTAGCATGAATGCCATTGTCCCGGATCCCTGCATCCAGTCTTACCAAGGCAGACCCTGTCTCCAAAACGGGAATCAGCGCCGGCAGTTCATAGGCACCCAGGAACTGCTCCCCCACTGTAAGCCATACATCTGTAATATTACTGGAAGAAGTACCTTCTCGGTTTTCTGCAAGAACAGAAAAAGAGGGTATATATAAGTATGCAGGTATGGGCTCCTCACCCCTGTCAGGCAAACAGCCTGAGAACGACCCCACAATCAAAAGAAAGTAAAGCAATTTCCAATGTGGCCTCCGGATAAGGTGCATCAGAGACTGGATTGGTGTTGGCGGCTTCGCTCTTCAATTTTGTCAGCGATCTGCTGAGCCAGTAACAGCGCCTCGTATCCTTCCTCTATACTCACCTTTGGGCGGGTTCCCGACCGAATGCTCTCCGCGAAGGCCTCCAATTCCATTTTTATGGCATTCACCGGTTCTATAGGCGGCATTTCTAGTTGCATCCACTTTTGCCCACTATCGGTATTCAACTCCAACCAGTTATCGCTACTGCTGTCCGAAGGGTCTTTGGAATCGTGAAGCCGCACGATCTCTGCTTTTTTGTCCAAAAAATCCAGGCTGATATACGCATCCTCCTGGAAAATACGCACTTTCCGCATCTGCTTCATGCTGATACGGCTTGCTGTAAGGTTGGCCACACAACCATTGTCAAATTCTATTCTGGCATTGGCAATATCCGGCGTACGACTCACAATGGATACCCCGCTCGCAGAAATACTGCTGACCTTCGAAGGTACCAGACTGAGAAGTATATCAAGGTCGTGTATCATCAAATCCAGCACAACTGAAACATCTGTGCCACGTGGATTGAACACGGCAAGGCGATGCCCCTCAATAAACATAGGATTGAGTTGCTTGCCGCCCAATGCAAGCAAAGCAGGATTGAAACGCTCTACATGACCAACCTGTACCTGGACCTTTTTCTGCGCAGCCAAATCAACCAGGTGGCGTGCCTCTGATACGGTATGTGTCAATGGCTTTTCGATGAAAAGGTGCTTACCTGCCTCCATGATCCGAATCGCCAGTTCGTAGTGCGTGGAAGTTGGCGTCACAACATCCAGCACATCACAAGCCGCTATCAATTCATCCAGATCATCAAACCTGCGAGCACCAGTATTTGCAATCGCTTCTCCTGCAATGCGATCATCAGGATCGTAAAAACCAACCAACTCGAAATGCTCCGAAGCCAGCAGGATGCACTTTAAATGAATTTTACCCAAATGTCCGGCACCTAACAAACCTATTTTCAACATATCTTGGCATTTTTTCGCATAAGCGGCTCCCCTACCTGAAATACATCAGAATCGCGCCAAAGAGCGTGATCAATGCAATCAAAACGGTAGCCATTCTGATGGAAAAACGCAAATGTCTGACGAATGTTTCGATCTCGCTCTGCATTTGGGGGTATCTGACAAACACTTCTTTTCTCATTTTTTCCCGGTTGAACACATGCGAGGCATTGAACTCCACCCGATTTTGAACCAGCTTTTTATAACTGGCAAAGACCTTTACCCTAAAATACACATTGAGAAAGAGCATGGCCACAAAAAGAGCAATCACAATTGTCAGCAGCAGTCCTGCCATCATTTTTCCTTTTCTATGGTTTGCGCCTTTCGGCGAAAATTATTTTTGATCGGCCAGTGCTTCCGTCAACAAATCCGGAGCCATGGCAACAGCTTTTTCCAATCCGGAAGCGTCGCTGCCTCCTGCTGTTGCAAAAAACGGTTGACCTCCACCTCCGCCATTGATCGCAGAAGCGAGGGTTCTGACCATCTGCCCGGCATTGAGCTTGCCTGATTTTTCAGCTACGGATTTGTGCACAGAAACCATCAGCTGAGGCTTTTCATTGATAACAGCTCCCAGTATTACCACTCCTTTTTCCAGAGCCTGATCCAACTGGAAAGCAAGATTTTTCAAAGCATTTACATCGTCAAGCGCTACCGTCGCATGAATTAGCTGCAATCCTCCTATATTTTTGGCGGAAGCCAGCAAATCTGCCTTCAGTGTGAGTGCTTTTTCCATCATCAGCTGCTCAACCCTGCGTCTGAGTTCCTTATTCTCCTGCTGCATGGCGTGAATGCTTTGCAACACATCTTTTGGATTTTTTAGCGCATCTCTGATATCATCGAGTTGTCCCAATGCTTCTTGCACATATTGACGAGCCGTATCGGCAGTGATGGCTTCTATCCTGCGAATACCCGCCGCTACCGCGCTTTCACTGACAATTTTAAACAAGCCCAATGCCCCTGTTGCTGGCACGTGTGTACCGCCACAGAGTTCGCGCGAAAATTCAGGATCAAAAGTAATCATGCGCACCAGGTCACCGTACTTTTCACCGAAGAGCATGACTGCACCCTCCTCTCTTGCCTGCTCAATAGGAAGGTTTCTGTTTTCTTCCAATGGGATATTGGCACTGATTTTTTCGTTGACCATAGCCTCTATCGCCGTCAGTTCTTCCGGATTGACTTTTTGGAAGTGCGCAAAGTCGAAACGCAAGCGCCTGTTGTCCAGGTCCTGTCCTTTTTGCAAAGCATGTTCTCCCAGGACTCGGTGCAAAGCTGAGTGCAACAGGTGTGCAGCAGTATGATTTTTTGAAGTGGCAGTACGCTTGTCTTCATCCACTACCGCCCGAACGGAAGCCTTGGGATTAACAGGCATTTCTTCCAACAAATGTATCGTCAGGTCATTCTCTTTTTGTGTGTCCTTCACCCCTATTGCCTGCGCACCAAACCACAAAATACCTGTATCGCCATGCTGGCCACCGCTTTCCCCATAGAATGGTGTCTCGGCAAGTACCAGCTGAACTTGCGTATCCTTTTTCACTTGCACCTCCCGGTATTTCAGTACCCGGGTTTCCGCAACTTCCAGATGATCGTAGCCTACAAAAATGGACTCTCCTTCATTCACTAACACCCAGTCGCCTACTTCTTTCTTAGCATCAGCTCTGGAGCGCTCTTTTTGCGCTGCTAATGCCTTTTCAAAACCTTTCTCATCTACCTCAAAACCTTTCTCTGAAGCAATCAGTCTGGTAAGATCAATAGGAAAACCAAAAGTATCATACAATTCAAAAGCATCATTGCCTGAAATCACCGTGTCCTTTATTTCAAGCTGATCGAAGCGCTTCAACCCGTTTTCGAGCGTATGGAGGAAGGCTTTTTCTTCTCCCTCGACGACTCTCGCTACTTGAGTAGTCTGTGCTTTCAATTCCGGAAAGACATCGCCGAAATTTTCCGCCAACAGCGGGATCAGCTTGTGCAAAAAGGGCGTTTTGATATCCAGGAAGGAGTAATAATACCTGACGGCTCTTCTCAGAATTCGGCGGATAACGTAACCTGCTCCGGAGTTGCCAGGCAACAAACCATCTGCCACAGCAAAAGCAACAGCCCGAATATGGTCAGCAACCACGCGCATGGCTATATCAGACTTGGCACTTTCCTCGTACCTGGAAGTATATTTAATGCCTGAAGCAGATTCAATAAAGCGAATGAAGGGAGAAAATACATCTGTGTCGTAGTTCGATTCCTTTCCCTGAATGGCCATGCTGAGTCGCTCGAAACCCATCCCTGTGTCCACATGCTTCTCCGGAAGCTCTTCCAATTGTCCGTCTGCTTTTCGGTTAAACTGAATGAATACCAGGTTCCAGATTTCAATTACCTGGGGGTGGTCCCGGTTGACCAATCCCACACCCGGAATAGCAAGCCTGTCTTTTTCGGGGCGCAAGTCTATGTGTATTTCAGAACAGGGACCGCAAGGGCCGGTATCTCCCATTTCCCAAAAATTGTCCTTTTTATCGAAGTACAGGATGCGATCTTCAGACACCCACTTCTTCCAGAAATCTGCTGCTTCCTCATCAGCAGGCAGGTTGTCGCCGGCATCGCCTTTGAAAACTGAAACGTAAATTCTATCCTTGGGCAACTTGTACACCTCTGTCAGCAATTCCCAAGCCCAGGCAATGGCCTCCTCCTTAAAATAGTCCCCAAAAGACCAGTTGCCCAGCATTTCGAACATAGTCTGGTGGTAACTGTCTCGACCCACTTCTTCCAGGTCATTGTGCTTGCCTGATACGCGAAGACATTTTTGGGTGTCTGCAATCCGCCTGCTATCAGGTACCTGGTTGCCAAGGAAGTAATCCTTGAACTGATTCATCCCCGCATTGGTAAACATCAGGGTAGGGTCAGATTTGTTGACTATGGGTGCAGAGGCAACAATTTTATGCCCTTTATTTTTGAAAAAATCTAGAAACGTCTGTCTGATTTCTCTGGAGGTCATAGGGTTAAATTTTCTGGATGTTTCTTTTGAGTCGCAAAAATACAATTAAATCAATGAAGTCTTTGCAGGAGAATTATTTTTAGTTGTACGCGGACAGGAAATATTTGATTTTTTACAATGAATTAAATATTTAAAAAAAACTTATGTTTTAATTTTTTTGGAATCAAAAAAGTTAAAACCATTAAAAAAAGTAATTTTTGGAATCAAAAAAAAGAATAATTGAACTTTTGAAATCAAAATAGTGTCATAAAATGGATTAATTTTTGCCAAAATTTTGATTTTAGTGATTACGGAGCTAAATTTGTGAACAGCCATGAACATGAATTATCCGATCGCAAAAACACCAGTGTTAAACTAAAAAGCCTGTAAATTTAAAAGCATCAAACTAGTTTAGCACGATATTGGCTAACATTACACACCATGAGAAAAGAGAAGTTTGTCTACAACACACAAACGCTTCGCTATGAAAAAGTAGTAGAGCCCTTAAAGACAAAAGCTTTACGGCTTTTTGGCTATGCCTGCGCAGTGGCTTTCTCCGCATTTATTCTTACCATTGTCCAGCACAAATACTTTCCTTCTCCCAAAGAAAAGGCGCTCGAACGCGAAATCACTGCCATGAAAGCAGAATATCAGGAGCTTAATCAAGCGCTGTCTTTGCTTGGCAATACCCTGGACAACCTCAAAGAAAGAGATGCCTATGCCCACCGTATGATCTTTGGCATGGATCCAATCGATGACGGTATCTGGGAAGGGGGTGTCGGTGGCCACGACCAATTTCGCGAATTCATGCAATTCAAAAATTCAGGGACCTTAATGGCTTCCTTGAACCAAAAGGTTCAAAAACTAAAGAGACAAATGGTCATCCAATCCAAATCACTGGATTCCATCATCTACCTGGCCACTGAAAAAGAAGATTTTCTGGCTGCTACTCCTTCTATCAAACCCATTCGTTCCGATAACTTGAAAAGAGACATCAAATTGCTTTCCGGTTTTGGCATGCGTATCCACCCTATCCTCAAGGTTCCTAAAATGCACTACGGCATCGACTTTACAGCTCCAAGTGGAACGCCTGTACATGCAACAGCTGATGGCAAAGTGGTACGTGCAGAGTACAACCGCACTTTCGGCAATCTGGTCGTTGTGGATCATGGTTTCGGCTATGAGACTTATTACGCTCATCTTAAATCAATTGAAACCAAAAAAGGTCAAACAGTTACTCGTGGTCAACTTATCGGAAAAGTAGGAAATACAGGTCGTTCAACAGCACCGCACTGCCACTATGAAGTACACTACAAAGGCAAACCGGTCAACCCTAAATACTACTGTCTCGATGGACTTACACCCGAAGAATACCAACAATTTGTAGAAGCTGCAGAATCGCCCAATATGTCACTGGATTACACAGCTGGCGAATAAACAGCACCATTTCTAAGTGTTGGGTGTAAAAAAGCGGGACAAGGATGTTTGCCCCGCTTTTTTTATACCCCTAAATTCAGTCTATGTCGGAAGCTAAAGAAAGAGTCAATTACTGCCAAAACTGCGACACACGCCTGCCCCAACAAGCTGTTTTTTGCCCCAAATGCAGTCAGCGCCATAGAAAAGGTAAAATCAGTGTGTGGGAAATGTTATGGGAGTTTCTCGAAACCTTGTTTAATCTGGACAATAAAATCTTCCGCACACTGGGCTACTTGCTGATACCCGGCAAACTCACTCTTGCCTTCATCCAAGGTAAGCAAGTACGGTTTATACACCCGATGCGACTCTTTATCGTGTCAGCTGTCCTCTTCTTCTCTGTAATCAGTTTTTTAATCTTCCGCTATGAAGATCGGCAAATCCAGGAGTTGAGTGAAGAACTCATCCTGAAAGATGGTTATAAAGCAGCATTTTTGGATGAATTGGACAAGGCTAAACTCAGTATGATCGATAGCTTCTCCGTAGCTGATACTGCTTGCACCGCTGTCGTGCTGGATACTTTTCTTACCAGAATACCTGACCCCAGGCTGGATTCGCTGAGCCTGACCTATCTGGACTGGAGCCGAGACAGCAGCTTTACCTTCCAGTCCGTAAAAGTATCTAAAAGAGATTTGTTTGAAATACCCACAGATCAGTTGCCGGAAAAATATGGAATTACCAGCCTCCTGGGATATACCATCGTAAAACAACTGGTAAAATTGCAGCTCAAACTTGGCCAGTTTATAGGCTTTGCTGTCAGTCAGACCGTATGGACTTTCTTAATTCTCATGCCCTTACTTGCCTTTGTACTTAAATTCCTCTACATACGCCACAATATATATTACCTCGAACACCTGGTGTTCTCCTTCCACTTCCACGCTTTTGTATTCTTGTTTACCGGACTGGTGCTATTGGGAGTTTATGGCTTCAACCAACTGTCTGCAGAAAGTGAACCCGGCTCTGTTCTTGGAAGCTTGTTTTTGATTGGCCTGGTATACCTTTGGCTTTCCATGAAACGAATTTATGGTCAGAAATCACTGAAAACCAGCTTTAAATTCACACTTTTCAGTTTCAGCTATTTGATTTTGTTTTCACTTTGCCTTATATTATCTCTTTTGTTGGCTACTATTCTTTTTTAACCCAAAAAACAGCTTGTCATGTCAGGTGAAGAAGGGCATTCTCCCCTGAAAAGATATTATACCATAGCCGAAGTATCAAAAATACTGGATGTTTCCAAATCCCTCATAAGGTTCTGGGAGTCCCGTTTCCCTCAGCTAAGACCCCACAAAACCAGTCGGGGAGATCGCAGATTCACTAAAGAAAACCTGGAACTGCTGAAGGAAATCCATCAATTGGTTAAAGGAAGAGGATTCACCCTGGAAGGAGCACAGCAGGAATTGATGCAAAGCAAAGCTCGCAGGGAAGAGAAAGCAGCGTGGATCAAACAAATGAAAGATTTGCGTGATTTTCTGAGCGAATGGAGAGAACAGCTCTAGCGCATGGCTCCCTTATAATCCGAAATATTCAACTGGCGCTCACACCACTGAAAATCCCGCTCTTCATTGGAAGCTACAATAAGTGTACGCTCGCCTCTATAGCGATTAAGCAAACTCAGATACCACTCATGACTTGCATGATCGAGATTGGTTCCTGGTTCGTCCAATAACAATAAAGTCGAGTTTGTCATAATAGCCAATGCCAGCTTTACCCTTTGCTTCATACCCGAAGAAAAGTGCCGGATCTGCTTATCGCCAGCTTTGGAGAGGCCAATATTATCCATTATCTCCAACATAGAGAGTTGGTCAACTGCATGCTTGAAAGTAAAGTGAAAGGCAACCATTTCCTTTAGGGTAAACTCTTCTATGAGTTCTGTGTAGGGTGCTGCAAAAGTCAGGTATTGAAAGACTTCATTGCGGGGGATGCTTTTTCCATCCCTTTCATAAGCGATTTTTCCCTCTGAAGGAGTCAGATACCCTGAAACAACCTTAAGCAGAGTGGATTTTCCGGAACCGTTGGGTCCGTACACAGCCAATCCCTCTCCGGATTCGAGTGCGAACTCCATGTCCCGGAAAATCCACTCCCAGCGAAAGCGCTTGCCAAGGCTAGTCAATTGTATTTTCATCCACTTTGCTTCCGTTAATGGTCTGGAAACCGCGCATGATACCGGGGTCGGCCGCTTTGATGAAATGCAGGATATTTTCACGCTCTTCTGTTTCACTAAGCGTAGTTTCGATGATCTCTATGGCATGAGAGACATTGTAACCCTTAACAAAAACAAAGCGATAAATCTCCTGAATCTGGTTGATCTGTTCGGTAGAAAAATTGCGCCGGCGAAGTCCTACAGTATTGACACCCGCATAGGACAGTGGTTCGCGGGCGGCTTTCACATACGGGGGCACATTTTTACGAACCAACGAACCACCTGCAATGAAACTATGCATGCCGATTTTAATGAACTGTTGCACTGCCACCAAACCTTCCAGGATGGCCCAGTCTTCAATTTCAACGTGACCGGCCAGATTGACGTTATTGGCCAGAATTACATGGTCACCAATGATGCAATCGTGAGCCACATGCACATACGCCATCAGGAGACAATGACTTCCAATGGCTGTTTTTTGGGCGTAAGCCGTACCTCTGTTGACCGTGACGTATTCTCTGATCGTTGTATGATCGCCGATGAAAACTTCAGAAGGCTCTCCTTTGAATTTAAGATCCTGAGGAATTCCCCCGATAACTGCGCCCGGAAATATCCGGCAATCCGAACCGATGCGCGAGCCCTCGAAAATGGTTACATTAGGGCCTATCCAGGAGTTGTCACCTATCGTGACATTTTTGTCTATATAAGTGAAAGGACCTATCGTGACATTTTTGCCGATACGAGCCTCCGGATGGACGATGAAATTACCTTTGCTATTGAAAAAATCCATGTTAGTTACGCTTGACTATTTGAGCGGTTAATTCGGCTTCCGAAACAATTTTATTGCCAACATAAGCTGTTGCATACATCTGGCAGATTCCTCTGCGTATAGGTGCCATCAGCTCCATCTTGAATAGTATCGTATCACCGGGAGTTACTTTATGCTTGAATTTTGCATTTTCAATTTTCAGGAAATAAGTATCCCAGTTACCGGGATCTTCGACAGTTGACAAGGCCAGAATTCCTCCGGTTTGAGCCATTGCTTCGATTTGCAACACACCGGGCATCACCGGATTACCGGGAAAGTGCCCCTGGAAAAACGACTCATTAAAACTTACGTTCTTAACCCCAACAACATGATTGGGAGAGAGTTCAATGATTTTGTCAATCAATAGAAAGGGATACCTGTGAGGAAGCCATTCGGCAATTCTTACCGTATTGAAAAGCGGTGTCTCATCAGGATTGTAATTCGGTTTTCCTTTCAATTTACGCTGCTCCTGGTATTTTCGCTTGAGCAGTCTCGTAAACTCTACATTTACTGTATGTCCCGGCTTTGTTGCCACAATCCTCCCCTTGATGCGTCTTCCAAGCAGGGAAACGTCACCAATGATATCGAGTAATTTGTGCCGCGCAGGCTCGTTTTTGAATTTGAGGTCTATGGTATTGAGTATGCCCTCTTTGTCCACTTCTACCCGCTCTCTGCCCAATTTTACAGCCAGCGCATCCAGTCTGTCCTGACTAACTGCCTGGTCAGCAATTACAATCGCATTGTTTAAATCTCCTCCTTTGATCAAATTGTTTTCAAACAAGACTTCTAGTTCATGCAA
Organism: Saprospiraceae bacterium; assembly: GCA_023268675.1. Classification (GTDB taxonomy): domain Bacteria; phylum Bacteroidota; class Bacteroidia; order Chitinophagales; family Saprospiraceae; genus JALQTV01. The sequence goes on from JALQTV010000005.1 coordinate 15,769, forward strand.
AAAAACGAAGGTGCGGCAGGGAGCTATTTCCGTTTCATACTTTACATCCGGACCAAAACTCGCATATTGCTGTCCCAGTACCGGAGAATTGAAATCTATCATGGAAATCACCTCAAAGTCATCAGCAGGTATAGCCATCAACTCTGAACCCGTTTTTTCATCAAAATAAGTGAGCGGCTCTGTAATTTCGAAGTATTCTCTTTCCTCTTCCTGCGACTCTATACCCGCTTCATTCAACAAAGTAACAAAAGCCAGAGCACTGCCATCCATGATGGGAATTTCAGGGCCATCCAGTTCCATCAAAACATTGTCGATACCCAAACCGGACAAAGCTGACAAAACGTGCTCTATCGTACTGATACTCGCATCGCCATTTTTCAAAGTAGTTCCCCGGTTGGTTGATACCACCTGATTGACATCTGCATGTACAATTGGTTCTCCTTCCAGATCAATTCTTTTGAATTTATAACCATGATTTTCCGGCGCGGGGTGAAAAACCAGCTGCACGTTAGCTCCTGTATGCAAGCCGACGCCTGCTATAGAAACTGATTTTCCGATAGTACACTGTTTCATTGTAATCAGCTAAAATTTAGTACAAAGTTAATTTTTTAATTTCAAAACGAAGGGTGCCTCACGACAGCTTACTCCTTATTATTTTGATTTTCATCCATTTTTGTAAGTCTGGAGACTTTTTTGGTTAGCTGGTTGAGCTCTTTGTCTAGTTGGGAAAGGCGTTTGAAAACACCATAGGATTTGATATAATCTTTCCACTTTATGGCAGGAGTTCCAAACCAGGCCTGACCGGGTTCCTTAATAGAACTGGCCACACCTGTCTGCGCCTGAATCCGGGTGCCGTCAGCAATAGTTATGTGTCCTACAAAACCCACCTGGCCACCGATCATACAGGAAGAACCGATTTTGGTACTGCCTGCGATGCCGGTTTGTGCAGCAATCACAGTATTGGCCCCCACTTCGGCATTATGAGCGATCTGGATGAGGTTGTCCAACTTGACCCCCGAACGAATGATGGTAGAACCCATAGTCGCTCTGTCAATACACGTATTGGCTCCTACTTCAACATGATCTTCCAAGACAACATTTCCAATTTGCGCAATCTTCTTGTACCTGCCATCCTCCTGTGGCGCAAATCCAAAGCCATCACTGCCAATCACCACATTAGCATGAAGGATACAATGATCACCAATAACACATTGGTCCATGATTCTTACTCCGGGGTAAAGGGTAACATGGCTTCCTATGGTCACATTTTTTCCTATGTATACCTGAGGATAAATTCGGCTGTGGTTGCCAATCTCTGCCTCCGCTTCAACTACGGCAAAACTACCGACTGAAACCCCCTCTCCTACTTTCGCACTTTCATCAACAAATGCATTGGAGGCTATTTCCGGAGGAGCCGTATTGCTAGGTTGAAACTTCTCTAACAACAAAGCGATTGCCGAATAGACATCCTCCACGCGGATCAGCGTTGCCTGGATTGCTTCTTTCGGAACAAAGTCTTTGTTTACCAGCACAATAGATGCATTTGTGCTGTATAGGTGAGATTCGTACTTCAGGTTGCCCAAAAAAGTAATGGTACCCGGACGTCCTTCTTCGATTTTACTGGGGTTACTTACCTCAACTTCCGGATCACCTTCTACCTGACCGTTGAGTAACAGTGCTAATTCCTTGGCCTTTACCTGCATCCGGCAAAGGTAGAAAAAATGATTGATTTAGCGACAGGAGATTGTACCTCAAAATTTGTTTTACCCTATCTTTGCCGGAAAAAATTGAGCAACAAAACCGTCCCCTCCGGTAAAGAAGCAGAAAATATGACCCCTTTAATCAAGGATTGGGAACAAGCGAAGGATCTGCTATCACAGGAAAAAACAAGTACCGTCTTGGTGCCTCTGGCAAAAATCCCCCTCGAGCTTGACGAACAATTGGCAATCGCCGCTTTGTCAGAAAGAACAGATCCCGGCTACAAACTGATCATCCATCCGGATTTCTTTGAAAAGAAAGCCATATTCAAATTAAAAACAGCAGCACTGGTAGTCACAGACACTGTGCTGGCAAGCTCCCAGCTCAATCACTTCAGACCGGATCTGGCAGTTGAGGTAAGCGACAAACCCGCCGCAACACTCTATCACGGCCTGATCGACGGCAGCTGGGCCGGCCTTTTGCTCCCCGCGGAAAGTCTGGACGACATGCCGGAACTTCCAGAGGGCTTTAGCATGCTTTCTTTGCATCCTAAAGAATTCATACCCTGCCCCGGACAAGGAGTCAATGCATGGCTGGCCCGAACGACTGACAAGGTTACCAGAAAAACCCTGCTTCAGAGACATCATCATGCAGCAACAGCTGAAAACACCAATATAGAGCGCAAAACCTGGAAATTGCTCCCTGAAAGTGCCCGGCCACTAACGGGTATTTACAGCACAAAAGATGAGTCAGGTTACTACCATGCTGCAGCAGTTAGGATCAACCCTCAAAATAAACATTGTCGTTTTTTTCGGATTTCTTCAAGCACTAATTTCGGACTGGCAGAAAAAATTATTGAAGGGCTGGAATCATCCGATACCGCATAAAAATTGTTATAAATAAAATGGCTCCGGGAAAACCCAGGAGCCATGCGTGTGTACTTTAATCGGAATAAAGTCCAAATATAAACTTTACACAGGCAATTTCTCTTTGTCCGGCACTTTTTATCGTTTAAACCGAATATCATGCAAAGTTCATTCTCCGCTTTTCTACAACTCGGCTTCGAACACATTTCTGACCTGAATGGATACGATCACATCTTATTCATAGTTGCACTCTGTGCTGTCTATCAGTTATCCGAATGGAAAAAAGTCGCCATACTCGTGACTGCCTTTACCATCGGGCATTCTCTCACACTGGCACTGGCAGCGCTGGACATTGTTAGATTTCCGGGAGCATGGATTGAGTTCTTGATCCCGGTAACCATCCTGAGTACCGCTCTTTTCAATGTATTGCGAAAAGAGAGCAAAGGAACGGGGACAGCCCTTTTCAACCGAAAAATCAACATCAACTACGGATTTGCACTCTTATTCGGACTCATCCACGGCATGGGCTTTTCCAATTTCTTTCGCGCCTCCCTCATGCCGGGTGAAGAAAATACTTTCCTCAGCCAATTGCTGGCCTTTAATATAGGTGTCGAACTTGGGCAATTGTTGATTGTAGCTTTTATCCTGATGAGTGCCTTTGTGGGCATGCAGGTACTGAAAATTCAAAAACGCGAATGGAACCTGTTTGTTTCCGGTGCAGCAGCAGGGCTTTCCATGATCATGGCACTCGAAAGAATTCCCTGGGCCTGACAAAATCAAACTCCAATGAAATTACTCCTCATTTCCTTTTTAATGCTCGTCCTGCCTTCATCCAAGGCAGATACCGCTATCCCGGCAATGCATGAATTTCACCTCAGCAAATGCCTGATTGAATACAACGAAGCAGAACAAGCGCTGCAGATCAGCATGCATTTGTTTGTAGATGACCTGGAAGATGCTCTGAGGCTACAAGGCAAAGACAAACTACAGATAGGAACCCCTAAAGAAGATCCTAAAGCCGATGAGTACGTGGAAAATTACCTGGCAGATCATTTCAGGCTGATCGTCAACGGAAACGAAGTTAAGCACAACTTCCTTGGAAAAGAACCCGGCGAAGACCCCCTCTCTCTATGGTGTTATATTGAAATTACAGGCATCAACAAACTCGGATCACTACAAATCAAAAACAGCCTGCTCATCGAAACCTTTGAAGATCAGAAAAACCTCGTCAGCGTAATTGGCCCCGACAAGGTCAAAGGCTATTTTATCCTCGAAAAAGACAAAGAAACCAGCGATATCTTGGAATTCAACTAAACTTCAACATGAATAAAATCCTGAAATCTATCATCATCCTTCCCATAAGGTTTTATCAGCTGGCTATCTCCCCCTTGTTGGGAAGCAACAAATGCAGGTATCAGCCTACTTGCTCACACTACATGGTAGGAGCCATAGAAGAGTGGGGCGTATTCAAGGGAGTATGGCTGGGAATCAAACGCATAGGGAGATGTCACCCCTGGGGAGGCCATGGATACGATCCGGTACCGGAAAATCCGGCTAAAAAACAAAACCCGTAGAAGCCATCAGAAGATTGGCTTCTACGGGTCAGGTAGCTACAGGGAATTTACTGTAAAACCACCTCTTTTTCTTCCACCATTTTGCGGATATTGATCAAAGCATAGCGCATGCGACCCAGGGCAGTATTGATGCTGACACGGGTCAATTTTGCAATTTCCTTGAAACTCATATCTGCATAGTGGCGCAAAATAACCACTTCTCTCTGCTCCGGCGGCAACTGATCTACCAAGCTGCGAATTTTGTCGTGGGTCTGAGACCTGATCATAAATTGCTCCGCATTGTCATCTGTGACCTGCAATACGTCAAAGATGTCAAACGTTTCTGTCGGAGAAATCTTGGGACGGCGCTTGGAGCGACGGAAGTGATCTACACACATATTGTAGGCAATACGCATGGCCCACTGTAAAAATTTACCCTCGTGGTTGTATTTGCCTTTTCGCAAAGTGTCAATGATCTTGATGAACACTTCCTGGAAAATGTCTTCGGCAAGGCTCTGCTCTTTGACAAACAAATAAATGGAAGTATAAATTTTTTGCTGATGGCGGTTGAGGAGCTCTTCGAATGCTTTTTCTTCTCCGTTCAAATAAAGAGAAATAAGCTCTTGATCGTTCATTTTAGTAACTTGCATAACTAAATAATTTGATATACTTATGGGATTTGCAAATGAATGCTGTCTAGTATGTTTATTTAGTGTAGAAGTTACTTTCTATAGATTAGCTTTTTTGTGAACGATTTTTTAACAGCTCAAATATAGGAGCTAAATCTTTTCCAATCTAATTTTTTCCTTTTTTTTTGAAAATTTTATGATTTCAAACTCAAAAAAACATTAAAAAATAACTAATTTTTAAGATTATAAAAATTTGACAATCAATTTTTTAAACAAAAATCAAGTCTGATTTTTTCACAATATGCCGGGGATGAAATCACAAAATAAGCCCAAACAAGGTGTTGCCGTAAAAGACAATCCTTCCGGTTCGGATTTAAACCATAGTTTTGCGGGAATGTTTGACATCATACTTGCGGGGAGTATCCCCTGAAGGCAGAACCCAAGTTCATCATGAGGAAAGAACAACTTACCAGCAAACTGGAGCACCTGGAAAAAAATGATCTGAAGCGAGGCATCTTCATCAAAGGTGCTCGTGGCAACAACCTCAAAAATATTGACTTGTTTATTCCCAAAAACAAGCTGGTTGTCGTCACCGGCCTTTCAGGTTCAGGCAAGTCATCACTGACGATCGACACCCTTTATGCCGAAGGTCAGCGAAGGTATGTAGAGAGCCTTTCATCTTATGCCCGCCAGTTTCTGGGACGCATGAAAAAACCGGAGGTGGATTTCATCAAGGGCATTTGTCCTGCCATTGCTATCGAACAAAAAGTGAGTACCCGCAATGCCAGATCTACTGTCGGTACCCTGACAGAAATTTACGACTTCCTGCGGCTCCTTTTTTCCCGGATAGGGAAAACCTATTCCCCCATCTCCGGTCAACTGGTCCGGCGCCATGAAGTTACAGACGTGGTAGATTTCCTACTCACACTGGAAGAAAGTACCCGAATCCAACTGCTGGCTCCCCTCCCTTCCAAATACCACGATCGCAAATTATCGAAAGAACTGGACCTTCTGATGCAAAAAGGCTATACCCGGATTGCATGGAAAAATGAACTATACCGGATAGAAGAATTTGCCGAGGCTTTTCCAGAATGGCAGGACAAAACCCTCGGCGACTTGCCCAAGAACACCCTGTACATTCTGATAGACCGTTTTGCCGCTACCAGAGAAACAGAAAACATACAGCGGATTGCAGATTCCGTACAGACCGCTTTTCAGGAAGGAGAAGGGGATTGCCTCGTTGATGTCGTCAATGGGAATAAAATACCCTTCAACAACCGCTTCGAACTCGACGGACTGACCTTCCTGGATCCCACTCCACAGTTGTTTAATTACAACAACCCCTACGGCGCCTGCCCCCAATGCGAAGGCTTTGGTCAGGTCATGGGGATCGATGAAGACAAGGTAGTTCCCAATAAATCCCTTTCCCTGTATGAAGGAGCCATCGCTCCCTGGCGAGGCGAAAAATTTGGCGAATGGCTAAATGCCTTTCTGGAAGCCGCTCACCAATTCGACTTCCCCGTTCACAAACCCTATCGGGAGCTAAGCAAAGATCAGCGAAGATTGCTGTGGAAAGGCAACGCTACCTTCCAGGGAGTATATGATTTTTTCAGAGAGTTGGAAGAAAAGACTTATAAAATCCAGAACCGGGTAATGCTCGCACGTTACAGAGGCCGAACCACCTGCCCTTCTTGTGAAGGTGGCAGATTGCGACCGGAAGCCCGTTATGTAAAAATCAATGACCATTCACTGGATCAATTGGTTGAAATGAATGTAAAAGGCTTGCTTTCCTTTTTTCAAACGCTGCAACTCGATGACCACGATGCCCATATCGCCCGCAGATTGGTGCTGGAAGTCACCAACCGCCTACAGTTTATGGAAAAATTGGGTCTCGAATACCTGACTCTCAACCGACTTTCCTCTACCCTCAGCGGAGGGGAAACCCAGCGGATCAACCTTACCCGAACCCTGGGCAGCAACCTCACCAGCTCTATGTACATTCTCGACGAACCCAGCATAGGGCTGCACCCACGCGATACCAACAGACTGGTGAGCGTACTCCGCTCCCTCCGCGATCTGGGCAATACTGTAGTAGTCGTAGAACATGAAGAAGACATCATCCGCAATGCAGATTACCTTATCGACATAGGCCCCGGAGCTGGAATCCACGGTGGAGAGGTCGTCTTTAACGGCCCCTATCAAGAGATTTACTCCGAAGCCGCCAACAGCCTTACCACCGGATACATGAGCGGCAAACTGAGCATCCCTGTGCCCAAAAAACGAAGACCGGTAAAAAAAAGCATCTGGATCCGAGGAGCTGCACAGCACAACCTCAAAAATATTGATGTGCAGATCCCACTCAACACCCTTTGTGTAGTGAGCGGTGTATCCGGCTCAGGAAAAACAACCCTCGTCAAACAAATTCTTCATCCCGCATTGGAAGCTCAAATCACAGACAGCTCTTCCAATGCACCAGGCGAATACCGCGCACTGGAAGGAGACCTAAAACACATCAAGCAAATCGAACTGGTCAATCAAAACCCAATAGGTAAATCTTCCCGATCCAATCCGGTCACCTATGTCAAAGCCTATGATGCCATCCGCAACCTCATGGCAGGGCAGCAATTGTCTAAAGTACGGGGGTTCAAACCCGGTCACTTCTCGTTCAACGTAGAGGGTGGCAGATGTGAGACCTGCAAAGGGGAGGGCGAACAAATAGTAGAAATGCAATTCCTCGCAGACGTCAGATTGGAATGTGAGGATTGTAAAGGCCAGCGTTTCAAACAGGAAATCCTGGATGTGCGATACAAAGAGCTCAACATATACCAGATCCTCCAACTCAGCATCGAAGAAGCCATGGATTTTTTCAGCAGTGAAAAAGATATCGTGACCAAGCTGAAACCACTGATGGATGTAGGATTGGGGTATGTAAAACTAGGGCAGTCTTCCAATACCCTTTCCGGAGGAGAAGCACAACGCGTCAAACTGGCCTCTTTCCTATCCAAAGACCAAAGCAACAATCCCATATTTTTTATTTTCGACGAACCTACCACAGGGTTGCATTTCCACGATATCAGAAAATTGCTGGATTCGCTCAACGCACTCGTGGACAAAGGACATACTGTATTGGTGGTAGAACACAATCTGGAAGTTATCAAAACTGCTGACTGGATCATTGATCTAGGGCCGGAAGGTGGAGAAAAAGGCGGACAACTGCTTTTCCAGGGCACTCCTGAAGACATGGTCAGTTCAGCAGATACCCCGACCTCCCTTTACTTAAAGGAAAAACTCCCTTAATTGGCGCCTTTATCCCGATCATAAGCAGGGAAATATTTACCTTCGCGTATTATCTGGCAATAAAATATGCGAAAAAATGGATCTTCTAAAAGGTAAAGTCGCCATCATTACGGGAGGTTCCCGCGGAATTGGTCAGGCCATCGTAAGAAAATACGTTGCAGAGGGAGCTTCAGTTGCCTTTACGTATCACTCCTCCGAAGCCATAGCCAATGCGCTGGCCGACGAGTTGAGCACTCCCGAAATCAAAGTCAAAGGCTATAAATCTGATGCCAGTTCTTTTGCGGACGCAGAAGCACTCGTCAGTCAGGTCATGGAAGATTTCGGCCAAATTGATATCGTAATCAACAACGCAGGAGTAACCCGCGACACCCTGCTCCTGAGAATGACCGAAGCCATGTGGGATGAAGTACTCACAACCAACCTGAAATCTATCTTCAACCTAAGCAAGCACGTGCTCAAACCCATGCTCAAAGCAAGAGCGGGCTCTATCATCAATATCAGTTCTATCGTCGGTCTGACAGGCAATCCCGGACAGGCTAATTACGCAGCTTCCAAAGCAGGTATCTTTGGTTTTACAAAGTCCCTCGCCAAAGAAGCAGGATCTAGAGGAGTGCGTTGCAATGCCATCGCTCCCGGTTTCATTGAAACAGACATGACCGAAAAACTGGACGACAAGGTAAAAGAAGCTTATTTGAAAAACATACCACTGGGCAGACTGGGCTCAGCAGCAGAAGTCGCAGACTTGTGCGTATTCCTGGGGTCTGATCAATCTTCTTACATTACCGGACAGACCATCAGCATTTGCGGCGGACTGTACGATTAGATTTGACGCAAACCTGCTTCAGGAAATAACCTCTACCTCATATCCTGGCCCGAAAGACCCGACACGATTGGCAAATCCGGCAATTCTGGCCAGGTATATTTCATCCAGGACAAACACAGCTCCTGAGAGCTCTTCCAATTCCTGGACAATCCCCTGATCAACAAGAAGATGCATTTGCTCTTCGAGCAAAAACTTCTCAATACCGGTTTGTACAATCAAATCTGAAAGGGAGGATATGCCGTGGAGGCGCAGTGATTCGATGATGAGCATACTTGACTCATCACAAATGACTTCCAAAAGGGCTTGAACCTGACTTATTTTTCTATAGTCAGGCCTTGTTATAGTGTTCCTAGTGTTCATGGGCAAGGGTTTACCCAGTTAACAATATATTTAAAGGCTTAATAAAACAAATATAGCAACTTATCGCAATCCACCAAAGAATAGCAGGCGTCAAATTAAAGAAAACTAAAATATATTTTACCGCTTCGATGGCAACAGGATGATGCTGCTTTTGTAAATTTGAAGCACACCTTAAAAAGGAATCAAAACAAAACGACATGCTTTTAAAAAACATAGAAAAACCGACACTTTTACTCGATCCCAAAAAATGCCTGTCCAATATTGCAGCCATGGCTACCCGTGCTAAAAATGCAGGAGTACATCTACGCCCACACTTCAAAACACATCAGTCTCACGAAATAGGCAACTGGTTCCGGGATTACGGGGTAGACCGCATCGCTGTTTCCTCGCTAAGGATGGCTGCTTATTTTGCAGCGGATAGCTGGCGTGACATCACGGTCGCTGTCCCCGTAAACCTGAGAGAAATCAAACTGATTAATGAGCTATCGCAAAAAACAACCCTTAATCTGGTAGCAGAAAGCATCGAAGCCCTCCAATACCTTGAAAAGTACCTGGACAGGTGTGTCAATATCATGATAGAAGTAGATCCCGGCTACCACAGGACGGGCCTGGAATGGGAACAAGCGGACATAGTAGATGCCATGATCAATTTAATCGAAAAATCCGACAAACTTCGCTTCGAAGGCTTGCTAAGTCATGCCGGCCATAGTTATCATGCACAAGGCAGCGCTGAAATCATGAACATACACAGGGAAAGTGCCGGCCTTTTCGAGCGTTTTGTCAACCGATACAAGGCTCAGTTTCCGGAGATGTGCACCTCTCTTGGCGACACTCCAACTTGCAGTACAGCTGAAGCTTTTCCAGGAGCAACTGAAATTCGCCCGGGCAATTTTGTTTTCTATGACCTCACTCAGCATCATATAGGATCTTGCCAAAAAGAAGAGATCGCCGTAGCCATGGCCTGCCCGGTTTTGGCAAAGCACCCATCCAGAAACCAGCTCGTGATTTATGGTGGAGGCATCCATTTTTCCAAAGATCGGCTCCAGCTACCCAATGGGCAACTTTCTTACGGAGAAGTGGTAAAGCTCTTGCCGGATGGCAGTTGGCACCCCATGGATACTCCCTTTCAGGTAATTTCCCTTTCTCAGGAACACGGTGTCGTTCAAGTCGATACCGAATGGATCGAAAAAATCCAACCCGGAGACCTGATCGGTGTGCTTCCAGTCCATTCCTGCATGACAGCAGATTGCATGAAGAGCTACCTGTCGCTTGAAGGCAAGAAAGTAGATATGTGTAAAATTTACGAGTGGTAGCAATCTACCTTGTCATAGCAAGGTCTTGGCCGGAAAAACCAAGATGGGAACCTTCGTATGATAAGACAAAGTCTTGGCTTTGCTGTAATTGAACAATTCCTGGAAGAAATTGCGCTCGTGGCTCACCATACTCAGGATATCTATCTTATGCAGATCCAGGTACTCGGTAATTCCCTGCATGATGTCTGAGCGATCCATGATTTCCATAGAAAGGCCATGTAGTGCATCAAACTTTTCCAACCATTTTTCTCCCTGATGGCTGTATTTGGCTATATGGGCCGTATCAATATTGATGCAATGTACCTTGGCAGCAAAGGGCTCGGAAAAAGCAATGGTCTCCTCCAAAGCACGAGCCTCTTCCTCCGTAAAATTGGTTGTAAAAGCCACCTGATCAATGTTTCCGTCAAAAACAGCTTTCTCCGGTACCACCAAAACCGGGCAGGATGCATATTCCAGCACTTCCCCTGCAACCGAACCCAGTACGATGCCCTTGAGACCACCGGCTCCAGTCGTTCCCATGACGATCATGTCGATCTCGTCTCTTTTTGCCACATCAAGAATGGTTCCGACAGTAGGACCTTCCATCAGTACATGCTTGATTTCGATGTAATCAAAGCCATTATCAATTGCCAATTGTTTCAACACAGGAATTTCATCCTGGTAGTTCTTAAACTGAAACTCGTCAATCGATTTGTAAAAATTTTCGAGTTCTGGCGCCAGTCCGGTTCCGGCGACAGCCGGGAGCTGGTAAACATGAAGCAAGACAATGGAGGCATTCCACTTGTCTGCTACCTGAAGGGCATATATGAAGGCATTGTGCGCTGCTGCGGAAAAATCAGTGGGAAACAATATTTTCATGAAACTCAATTTTGGTCTGTTCAATTCTTCCCCCTAATATACAAGGATTTTGCCGGATGAAAATGCGGCATTGCGCATTAAACGATAAATTAATATAGACCTACCTGACTAAAATACAACGAGGCCCTGAGTTTTGAACCCAGCGCCTCGTTTTTCCTACAATTCAGTTTAGGGAATAAAATCAGGCAGCAGCCTGCGTTTTGGAAATGGCCAGAGAATAAATCACCAAACCAAAACCAATCTTGTTGACTGCATCACCTATGTTGTAGATGATATCCATCGCATTACCGGGGATTGCACCTGCCAGCCAACCAGTTTCTATGGTCATATAACCAATCGGATAGATGGCCCAGCCTGCGAAGATAAACCAACCAAGGGTTGAAAAAGCTTTTTGCAAAACAGGATCGTTGGAACCACTGGCCAATTTTTTGGCAGAGCCAAACCATACCTCATACGCAATCAATACGTACCCTATGGTAGAAATCATACCCCAAAGTGGTGAACTGTCGCGATAAACAGTCTCTCCCAGGTAGCCTGCAACCAACATGAGCAGGGAGTAGAAAATCATTTTCCACAACAAACCTGCTTTTGCACCAAATGCACGAAGGATCAGGTAAAATTCAACGCACATCAAAGGAACAGTCAAAATCCAGTCGATGTAACGGAATTCTGTTGGAGAAGCCTGGTTCTCAGCCCAGAAATCACGCATGTAAAAATAATGAACCGCAGCGATGAAGGTAATCAAACCAGATACCAACATGGAATCCTTCCATTTGCCGGATACCTGTCCCATCTGGACAAAAAAGAATACCGTCGCAGCAGCCATTGCCATGGAGCCAATAAAGAAGGTGAAACCAACATAGTCACCTGATTGCAAAGTGGCTAGAAACAGCCCATCAAAGTTGTTTAGTAATACATCCATTTTTTGTGATTTAGTTAAATTACAGTTAAAGTGTCGGTAAAACTTGACTAATAACAAAGATCATTTTGAATTGTTTAAATTTTCATAAAGCTTTTCCATTAAAATCATGTGAGGAAGCGTCAGCACCGCGATAAAGACAAACAATGAAGCCAGATTCCCCTCCATGAGATCGCTGTATTGCCAGAAAACAAAGGCACCAAGACCCAATAAGGCAAGAATGGTCATGGGCAAAATTTGACGCAAGTAGTGACCCCAGCGGTATTTTGGACGGTCTCCGGAGAAAAACGCCACCTGATCCTGCATGGAACCCAGAGAATGCCAAAGGGTAAAATATACTGCGAAGGACAATAGTAAGGGTAAAACAAAAAAGGACAACTCCAGTAATGCCAAATGTAAGACCTCGCGCAGAAAATCATTCCTATTGATCCATCCCCGGAAACGCAAATACAAGACCATACTCAGATTTACTAACAGCAATAGTCCTGCCCACAACGACGTATTTCCCGATATTTCAACAGGGCTCCCTACAATCTGAGAGACGATAGCAAGACTCGTTTCCGAATGAAATAGTAAGGGTGTGAAAATCACCCACAAGCCCCAGATCAGGCTGACAACAAATTGAGCTTTTTTCCTAGGCAGAGGCATGAATGACCAGTTTGCCTGGCCAAAATGATACGCACTCATCAACAGAAAAAGAACCAAAGAAAAAACAGGAAATTGCCACCAGCCCAGAGCATACAGGCCCATTAAACCCAAATAAGCCAGAAAAAATAAGCTCCATTTGACCCGGCCCCATTGGCGGAGGCTTAAGCGGGAAAAAATCAAATGGTCAGTGGCACCATGGGGGATCCCCACAAATAAAATCAACACAACAGCGACTATCCAGGCGTGCTGTGACCAAAAATGCGGCATCAGCACCCCCGATAACAGCAGCAACAGTGTTAAGGATAGAATTACTGCGTATAAAAAGGGATATCTAATAATCATAGCGATACCTGATTTTTAACTTTTTCCGATATTTCTTTGTAAGTCCTGAGAATCCCGGCAGGTACACCCTCCGTAATGCCCTCAAAAACACTCCCACAGGTAACCTGGAAAAAATGCGTACCTCCGCAGGAATACGACTGCGTTCTTCCAAAAATCTCAGAATATGATCCATGCGGTTCCGTTGAAACAAAGACAAGAAAATGCTTCCTGCATGATGGCTCTCCTCGTTCAGAATGTTCAACAACAGCTTGTCGTAAAACCTAAATCGTTTCCTCTCACGATAGATGAATCCAGGATCCTTGCCCAGAGCAAGAGCTTCGGCCAAAGCACAACTGCGATCAAGCGTGCGTGTAAATGCATAACCGGTACTTGGCTTAACCCAACCTCCTGCCGTGCCAATATTCAGAATATTTTCCCCATGATAAGGGGAGAATCGGCGATCTGTCATAGGAATGGCCCCTTGTTCCACTTCTTTAACCTTCCACTGCTTTAGTCCAAGCTTAGTCCGGATATATCCATCCAGCTTTTCATCGTACACTGCATCGGCTAAAAGGCGGGGAGAGAAGACAGTGTATTCAATCAAAGCACTGCGCTCATCAAAGGGCAATACATAAAAAAATCGGGCTTCAGGTGCGGCTGTCCCTTCGAAAAAATCCATCAATACCGGTACCTCAGGGTCAAAAACAGCTTTCTCGCTTTCTACCACCCATCCCCTGAAATGCTGCCACAAAAAAGTGGATCCAGGTACCGATTTGGATACAAGTGCAAGGGAGGGTACGCTGTTCAAAATCATATCTGCCTCGTATTCAGAACTATCCAAAAGCGACACACAAGCTTTTTCACCATTACTCCTGATGCTCGCAACAGATGCTTGCGACCACTGGAAACGACCGTCTTTTTGAAGTGCATTCTTGATAAACTGATAATAATCCCGGCTCCTGATGAGGCGATATCCCGGTCCGGAAATAGCGTCCTGGGTCCTAAATTCCCCACAGGCAAAGGATAGTTGGTGCCAGGTCTTACTGACCAGAGGCTCGAAATCTGAGGGAATCTCTGACCAGAAACACCAGGTTCTGTCATTGCCTTCCTTTTCCTCCTTGTCTATGATCAAAGCCGATTTGAAAGAATGCCGGCTAAGGGACAAAAAGTAAGCTGTCGTTAATCCCGACAAGCCCCCACCTGTGAATATGAAATCAAATTTTTTCAATTGACTTATTTGCCGTAAATAATCAAAATAAATAAATCATACGACAAACAAAATTTCAATTTGTTCAAACAACCGAGAATAAATCAGCGAAACAAATTTAGCGCTCATCCTATTCCTGCAATCAGTCTGCTTTTATCAAGTTAGATAGCAACTTAGGTGGTTTGAACCGGGGGCCGTGAACCGACTCGAAATGGGCGCATCTCGACAAGAAAGCACTGACCCCGTAATCATGTACAAATTGAATGACTCCTCCCTTAAAAGCCGGAAAACCCCAGCCATAGATGCTTCCCAGGTTGGCCTCGGCTTCTGTACGGATGACTCCTTCCTGCAAGCACCAAAAGGCTTCAATGACCTGAACGAAAAGAAAGCGCTCGAAAATTATTTCTGGAGTTTCTTGTACTTCAGGACTGCCTTCGAGGGAATAATCTTGCTTCCAGAGCCATTTTTCTTCTCCTTCATAGGTGTAAAATCCTTCTTTAGCAGTTTTACCCGGACGATTCCATTCGCCCAACATGCCTTTGAGAGTATTGACGGCAGGGTGCTTAATGTAGCGCACACCGTAGTGTTCTGCTGCCTGTTGCTCATACTTCAGGACTATCTCAAGGCCGAGATCGTCAGCAAGTTCTAATGGTCCGCGTGGCATACCGGATTGGCGACTCATATTTTCTATCAGCACAGGAGCAAGCCCTTCCTGCAGCATCGCAATGCCTTCCAGAATATAGGTATTTTGCACACGAGCAGCATAAAAACCCCAGACGTCCTTGACCACAATGGGAATTTTTCGCATGCTTCTTACAAAATCAAAAGCCCGGGCAATGGCTTCGTCCGAACTCTCTTTTCCACGCACAATTTCTACCAACGGAACCTCTTCTACCGGTGGAAAAAAATGCAATCCAACATAATTTTCAGGCCTCTGACACGCGGCTGCCAAGGTAGATATGGGAATAGAAATAGAGTTGCTCCCAAAAAGGCTGTATTCGTCCAAAAAAGATTCTGCCTCTCGGGTCACCTTGTACTTGAGCGAATAATTTTCAAAAACTGCCTCCACCACAATATCGCAATGCTCAAAATCAGCCGCCTGATCTGTTACCTTAATCCGACCCAACAAAGCCTTGCTTTCACTGTCATTGATGCTGCCCTTTTGTTCCAGCTCTGACAACTTTCCTTCGATATAAGCAATCGCATTGGCTGCAATCAGACGCGATACGTCTTTGATGACTACAGACATCCCGTTGAGCAAACACGATAAGGCAATGCCTGATCCCATTTTCCCTGCACCAATAATGCCTACCATTTTGGGGCGAAACTTTCCAAATCCTTTGGGACGTGCTTCGCCTCGCTCTATGGCTTTCCTGTCAAGCCAAAAAGCTTTTATCATGTTTTTTGTGGCTGCTCCCTTCAACAATTTGGTGTAATACCTGCTTTCTATGCGGCAAGCGGTATCAAAATCCACTCTCGATCCCTCGTACAATACGTGGACAATGGCCTGCGCTGCAGAAAAATAAGAGGGCTTGGTGGCTGTAATTTCCACACTCTTCTCCCGCAAAAAACGAAGGTTAGCCGGATTGGAAGCGTCTCCGCCGGGTATTGCACAAGCTTCTTTGTCCCAGGGTCGTCGCGCTTCTCCTTGTTGCAAAAGCCAGGACTTCGCCATTTCCATCATAGCTCTGTTTCCGGGAGCCAATTCGTCGACCAATCCCGCCTTGAAAGCTTCCCGTGGAGTATACCCAAATTCACTGTTCAGTACCTGGAAAGCCTGTTGTATGCCCAACAGCCACATCAACCTCACTGTCCCACCACTACCGGGAATCAAGCCCATTCCCGCTTCGGGCAAACCCAGCGTGATGGTGGGTTTGTCAAGGACAATTCTGTGATGACAAGCCAGTGCAAGTTCGAAACCTATGCCCTGGGCATCGCCATTGATGGCCGCAACAACCGGCACTCCCGGGCTTTCGATTTCCCGCAAGAAAAATTTGAGTTGCTCGCTGAAAGCAAAAATTTCCGCTGCATCATCCGCATGATACAGGTAATCCAGGTCTCCACCAGACAAAAAAGTACTCTTGGCAGAACTTATGATGACCCCACGAAGCAAACCCCTTGCTTTTTCTGCTTTCAAATGACGAACAACCGGGATAAAGGCATTGCCAATCTCGTGATTGATTACATTATTTTGCCGCCCTCCCATATCCAGGATAAGCGTGACAATATTATCGGTATCTTTTTGGTATTTTATCATGAGGCGCGGGCTTAAAAATTTGCGATATCAGAGATTTTCGATGATCATGGCGGCACAGCTACCCGAACGATCACCCAGCACGAGCATACCCCGTCCGGCTCCCTTGTTTTTCAGGTCTTCCAGCAACCGAACCAGCAATAGTGCGCCATTCGCACCGGCTGGTCTGCCAAAAGCCAGGTTGCCTCCCCCTGCATTGATTTTTTCCGGAGGAAGAGTCATTTCCTTCTGAAAAGCCAGTGCGATTCCGGCAAAAGGCTCGTCGCAGGTCCACAAGTCTATGTCCTCCTTCGTCAAGGAAGCTTGTTGCAATGCTTTTTTAGCGACAGCCGGCATCCCTGAGAAAGGGAGCCCGGTAGTACTTTCTTCCAGAGAGTAGGCCAAAATACGCGCCAGCGCAGTCCCCTCTTCTCCGGCAGAAGCATCGCCAAGCATCAACATGGCCATCCCATCGACCTCCGAAGCAGTTGTAAAACCACTATGCACCGGGGGGAAATGTTCCAGTGAAGTAAAATGCTTTTGAATCAACGGCAAATAGCACTGATACACCTCCCTGGTTAGCAGCGGGGTTTCGCCTTCGGCAAAAAAATCAGCAGCACCGGACAGTTGATCCTCGGCCAGTAACACCAGTTTGTTTTCATCGTAGAGGTGTTTCAGGAAAGAAACGCCGGAAGAAACGTTTTCCCGACAGCGCCTGCGAGATGCTTCCGCATATTCAAAAAGTTCGGAAGCAGAAATCTCCCAAAGGTGGGCCTGGAGGTCCGCGGAAAAAACAGCCGGCACATTGGCAGGCAAAATGGCCAGATCGGGATCATCTGTCCAGGGGCCACGGTCCTGTCCCGGTTCCAGACGGCTTTGCAACTCCATACCACCCGCAATGATGCGCTGTTGGAAACCTGCTGCAATTTTGGCGGCAGCCAGCCCGATAGCGTCAAGACCACTGAGATCAAAACGGTTGATCTGAATACCTGAAGTGTACAATTGTCCTGCGTGCAGAAGCCCTGCACGTGCAATATTTTGACCCATATCTCCCAAAGGAGTGGTACAACCGAGAATGAGATCCTGAGCTGGCAAACCTATTGGATTTCGCTCTGCTATAGTCAACAAACATTGACGGAGCAAGTCCACAGGCCTCAATTCGTAATAAGCACCTCCCTGCCCGCTTTTCGCCAAAGGCGTACGCAAGGCATCGTAAATGTAAACCGGATTCATAGGCTAAGGATATTTGGTCTGAACGCGGGGTTCGTTTGCTTCAAATTTGCAGATAATTATCAGGAAAAGCGCAACAAAAGACCACTCTTTTCCACTTTTCATCCCGAAAAGCGAAAGTCCGGTAGATTAGCCATGATTCCTTTTCGGGAGAGACTTATATTTGCAAATAAAAATCATGGCCAGAAAAATAAAATTGACCGTTTTTTCCAGATTCCTCATCGTAATGCTTTTCCTTGGCCCTCTCGCATATATGGGAGCCTCTTACTACAACGGCGAAGACGGCCTGGCAAACCTTAAAAATTTGTTGGGCATAGAAACTACCTCCGGTACAAATCCAGACAATCAGACCACTACCGAGGAAGACATCCCCGCAGATACACCTGTCAGAACAGACGCTGAATTGCTGCGACTGGAACAGGAAAACCTGGCATTGAAAAAGCAATTGCTTTCTAAGGACGAAGAAATATTGCAGCTGAAAAAAGAAATTGCAGAACTAAAATCACGGTAATTTTTTGGCCTGGCCACTCCCCTACAACAGGTTTTCGTACAAACGCATCAACTGGTCTGTAAGCAATTCGCTGTCGAATCGCTGCACATACTGATACCCCTCTTCTATTGCCTGCTTCCTGAAAGTCTCATCGCTCAAAAGGAGGCTTATTCCTGCAGCAATTTCTTCGCTACTGGCAGGATCCACCAAAACGGAGGAAGGACCCGCTGCCTCAGGCATAGACGATACTTTGGACGAAATTACCGGTGTCTTGCTGTAAAGTGCCTCTATCACGGGTATTCCAAATCCCTCATAAAAAGAAGGATAGATAAACAAAGAAGCCCGTTGGTACAAAGCCGGAAGTTCGGCGAAGTTGATTTGTACAAAAAACACCCGGTCACTCAAACCTGCTTTGTGCAGGTATTCCTGTACCGTTTTTTTGTATTGCCTGCCGTTTCCCACCACTACCAGCGGTATCTTTTCAGACTCGGGCAATAGTTCCATAGCCTGAACTACCTTCAGAAGGTTTTTCCGGGGAATAATGGACCCCACAAACAACATGAAGGTCTCCGGCAATCGGTATTTTTGCAGCACTTGAGCAATGGTCCTATCCGATAAATCCTGTTTGAAAGAATCATGACAGGATTGGTAAATGACCTCGATCTTTTCAGGAGCTATGTCGTAATAATCGATGATGTCCTCTCGGGTCGATTCACTGATTGCAATGATGCGATCTGCATGTTCGCAGGCATACCTAAATTTCCAATCGTACATTTTCCTGTCAAAAGTACTGTAGTAACCCGGATATTTCTTAAATACCAGATCGTGTATGGTAACTACCGTTTTGAGCGGTAATTTATCGATGCCAAAAGGAATCTCATGGCTTAAGCCATGATAAATATCGATCTTGTTTTTGGTGAGTGTTTTTTTTACGCCCAGACTTCGCCAAAAAGGCCTGTCCCAGGTTCCTGGCTGAACGACCTGAAACTGGGGGTTGCTGAGAAAAAATTGCGTCTCTGCATGTACCTTTACCCCCGGAGTGTACAAAAAAAGAGGATTCTCCGGATAATGCTCGGCAAAGTTTTTCACCAGGGTGCGGCTGTAATTGCCTAGTCCGGTAAAGTTGTTGAACAAACGCTTCGCGTCGAAACCTATCCTCAACATTTCCCGGATAATTTCTTGGTAACAGGAGCAGTACTCGATTCGTCGTCCATCTCAGTTGTTTTAAGATACCTCATACAGAGAAACTTTCTCCGCAGGCACAGGTACGGGAAGCATTGGGATTGTTGAAATGAAAACCCTTGCCATTCAAACCTTCTGAAAACTCCAGTGTGGTGTTGAAAAGGTAGAGAAAACTTCTAAGGTCTGTCACTACTTTTACCCCGTTGTCTTCGAATTCCTGGTCATCTTTTTTTAATTCCTGGTCAAAATCCAGGTTATAGGTAAGGCCGGAACAGCCTCCACTGGTCACCGAAACGCGTATGAAATAGCTGTCGTCATAACCTTCCGTTGTCCTGATTTCGCTGATCCGCTGTCTGGCACTTTCTGATACGTAAATCATACGATGTTAATTTTCTTAATTAAACATAAAAACTAAAAAAGAAAAGAACAAGTTCACAGCCAAATTATCTGTGTGGAAAGTTTTAGACCATATCCCATCCAAGGCCACGGAGATCCGTTCCCTCCAAAAACATTTCCCAGAGCGGACTCTGTGACCTGAGTTGATTGACAGCCCCTTCTACGGCAATAGCTGTTGATTCAACTTCTTCTTTTACATTAAATTTCCCCAAGCTGAAACGGAGAGAAGCTTTTGCCATATTGGAACTATTGCCCATGGCTGCCAGCACATGGGAAGGATCGAGGGATCCGGAGGTACAGGCAGAACCCGAACTTACCGCAACGGTATTGCCGAGGCGTGCCAGCAGGGCATTGCCGTCGGTAAAGCGAAAAGCCAGATTGCTGACATGAGGCAGTCGGGGCGCACCCCCGCCATTGACATATACTTCCGGTATTTTATGCAGTAAGCTGCTTTCAAGCTCGTTTCGCCAAAGCTGTAATTGTCGCCCGGTCTCTGCCGCGCTTTTCGCTGCCAGTTGAGCAGCCGCACCAAGCCCCACAATTCCAGGTACATTCAGGGTTCCCGAGCGCATCCCTTGTTCATGCCCTCCACCGTGGATCTGAGCCGCCAAGCGTATCGCAGGTCTTCTTTTTTGGACGTAAAGTCCGCCCACTCCTTTTGGACCATACATTTTGTGCCCACTGAAAGCCATCAGATGAATCCCCACCCCGGCTGGATTTACCTCAATTTTACCCAATGCCTGGGTCGCATCACTCATGCAAAGCACCCCTTTTTCAGCACATATCCTCCCAATAGCATCCATAGGCTGAATAACCCCCGTCTCGTTATTGGCCCACATGATACACACCAAAATAGTGTCTTCTTCAAGTAATTCAGACAACTGTTCCAAATCAATCAACCCATCCCGGTCCACCTCTACATAGCTTATCCGGGCTCCTTTTCTCCGCAACCAGTCGCAGGAATCCAGTACAGCCTTGTGCTCAATTCGGGTGGTGATGATGTGTTTGCCCTTATTTTGATAAGTTTCCCAGACACCTTTTATCGCAAGATTGATAGCTTCGGTGGCTCCGGAAGTGAAGACAATCTCCGCCGGGTCTGCGCCGACCAGCGAGGCAACCTGCTCCCGGGATGTTTCCACAGCTGCTTCCGCCTGCCAGCCAAAACGATGATGTCTGCTCGCCGCGTTGCCAAAATAAGTAGTAAAATAAGGGAGCATGGCATCCATTACTTCCGGATCTACCGGTGTAGTCGCACAATAATCCATATAAATCATGGCATCAAACTATTTTTTTCAGCAAACGTTTAAAATTGCATAGGTCTGACAAAGGAGGGTCTTATCGACCAAAAATCAAAAGTATTCTCTTATTTTTAAAGCTCGAAACTTATTTGCCAATGCCAGTACCACCTCATTCTTTGTTTTCCAGTTTCCCAACGGTTTCTTTCGAAGCGTGGGAAGCAAAGGTAGCTGCCGAATTGCGCGGGAAGTCTTTCGAGTCGCTGTTTTTCCAAAACGTACCCGGTTTATCTGCCAGCCCATACATTCACCCCGAACGATTCAGCGGAGAGGCAGCAGGCCCGATAAAGCAGGAAGAACCGGGGAACTCCTGGAAAATTACCGAAAAAATAACGGTTGATACGCCTCTGATAGCCAATAAAATAGCTCTAGAAGCATTGAATGGTGGTGCAGAAGCACTGATTATCGCCCCTCCGTCTGTTTGGAAAGCCCAGGATTGGGTGGTCTTCATGGAAGGTATCTTCCCTGAAATGATCCAGTTGCAAGGCGTCTTCAATGGGGAGGCCCCGGATCAGCATCTGGCAGTTCAGGCCTTTCACCAATTTCTTTCTGACAAATACAATACGCAGCGTTTAGATATTTCCCTTGCCGTTGATGCCCCGGCCTGGTTGCATGCAGACATGACCGACAAACTGAAAGCATGCTGCGACAGTATGAG
>JALQTV010000060.1 GCA_023268675.1 Saprospiraceae bacterium
TCCTACAAATCTGTGTCATCTGTGGATGGTCGTTCTTTTTTAGATTAAAACACTTCTTCTGCTATTTTGCGAATGATTTCGGCATCTCCCATGGTGTAATAGTGTAGGCTGGGCACACCGGCAGCTTTCAGTTCTTTGGATTGCTGGAGGCACCACTCGGAACCAATTTGAACTCTGGCTGCAGCTGTTTTGGCTTTTGAAAATTCCCGGGCGAGTTCGGTCGGGATGTCGATATGGAAAATCCTGGGGATGGAATTGAGTTGGTATTCGCGGGTCAGGGGCTTGATTCCCGGGATGATGGGGACATCGATGCCTATGTCCCGGCAGTTTTTGACGAAGTCGAAGTAGTGTTTGTTGTCGAAAAACATCTGGGTGACGATGTAATCTGCTCCGGCGTCTATCTTGGCTTTCAGGACTTCAAGGTCCATCTCGTAATTGGGTGCTTCGAAGTGTTTTTCGGGGTAACCCGCTACTCCTATGCAAAAGTTGGTTGGCTTGCCCTGGTTGATATCGGGATCCAGGTAATTGCCATTGTTCATGTCCACAATCTGCTTGACCAGGTCTATGGCGTATTGGTTGCCCTCGGGTTCGGGGATGAATTTGCCGTCAAATTTGCGGGCATCGCCACGCAGTGCCAGGACATTGTTGACATTCAGGAAGTTGAGGTCTATCAGGGCATTTTCGGTATCTTCGCGGTTAAAGCCACCACAGATGAGGTGCGGCACTGCATCGACGCCATAGCGGTTCATGATGGCCGCGCAAATCCCTACCGTCCCCGGCCGCTTCCGGATGGCCGTTTTTTCGTAGAATCCGTTGGCCGTTTTTTTGTAGATGTATTCTTCGCGGTGGTAAGTTACGTCTATGAAGGGAGGTTTGAATTCCATCAATGGATCCAGTGTCTCGAAGATGGCTTCTATGCTGTGGCCTTTGAGCGGGGGCAGTACCTCGAAGGAGATGAGTGTTTCGCCTTTCGCCTGGGCAAGGTAATCTGTGACTTTCATCGGGTTTTTTTTACTGCTGCAAAGATAAACAATTGTTTTGGAACCGTGAACCGTGAGCAGTGAACTGTAAACTGTAAACTGTAAACTGCTCACTGCTCACTGTTCACTGTTCACTGCTCACTGTTCACTGTTCACTGTTCACTGCCCACTAACCTGCCAAGTTGGATGGTGAACGTAGGTAAAATACTGAAAATCAGTATATAGGTATACATTTCGGTACTTAAAGGAATCAGTTGCAGTGCTGTGTGGGTCAATGGGATGCTGTACATGAGGAAGGTGATAAAGATCCCGCTGGCGATGGCCCACCAGATGTAAGCGTTGCGGGTGACCTCATTTCTAAAAGGATTGCCTTCCGGAAGATTAAACACTTGCAACAGTTGTGAAAGGATCAGGGTATAAAAGGCCATGTTATTGGCTTCCTGAGGGCTGGCATTCAAAAAGTAATAAGCATATACCAGTACACCCAGAGTGGCGAGGGTAATGCTTGCAGAAAAGCCAGTTATTTTCCACCAGTCACGTTTAGCTATGATGGGTTCTTTCGGGTCGCGGGGCCCGATTTGCATGATATCTCTTGGGGAGGCATTCATACCTAATGCCAGTGCTGGAAAAACATCGGTTATCATGTTGACAAAGAGGATCTGCAGAGGTAGAAGAGGAGTGATGAGGTTGCCGAAGGAAGCGATGGAAATGACCATGAGTTCGGCCAGGTTACAGGATAGGAGGTACACAACAAAATGCCTGATATTTGCGAAGATTGCCCGACCCCGTTTGATGGCGAGTGCAATAGAAGCGAAGGAATCGTCTTTGAGGACCATGTCAGCTACTTCTCTGGCTGCTTCTGTACCGCGCTGCCCCATGGCTATTCCGATATCTGCTTTTTTGAGAGCAGGAGTATCATTGATGCCATCTCCTGTCATGGCGACAACAAATCCCTGTTGTTGAAAATATTCTACCAATTGCAATTTATGTCGTGGTGTAACGCGTGCAAATACCTTTGTTTGTTGTAAGCGGCTTTTGTCGGTATCGCTTCGCTCAAAAAGTTTTTCCAAGTCGGAACCTGTCATATAGCTGGTTTCACAGTCTGTGCTGAGTCCGACCTGTTCGGCGATGTTGCAAGCTGTTTGCGGGTGATCCCCGGTAACCATATAAACCCGGATTCCCGCATTGATACAGCTTTGGAGGGCAGGTGCTACCTCAGGTCTTGGTGGATCCAGAAAGGCGATAAAGCCTAAGAAGCAAAGTGGTGGCAAATCTGATAACTGATCATGCGTTGCATCGGCTCTGGCAAAAGCCAGTGTTCGGAGGCCTCTGCCTGCCAGTTTTTCGGCGGTCGCCAAAAAAAGATCCTTGTTGTCAAAAGCAACCACGCCTTCCTGAGTGTCGAGGGTATGGCAAAGAGGCAGGATGGCTTCAATAGCTCCTTTAACTGCTACGAGTATTTCGCTGCCGTTTTGGTGCGCGGTAGCCATCCACTTTTTGTCACTTTCAAAGGGCCATTCTCTGGTTCGGGGGAATTGTTGGTGAATATCATTGACCCGCATTTTCATCCCCTTTGCCCATTCCATGAGTGCTACTTCTATCGGGTCACCTGAAAAAGAGTCGTCCTTATCTCCGGGTACGAGTGCATTGTTGCAAAGGGTAGCAATCAGGCTAAGCTGTAGAAAATGGTTGGGAGTGGCAGTATCTTCGGGGTGATCCTCAGGTACATATTCTCCCTCTGGCAGAACAATGCGTGCGATGCTCAGGCGGTTATGGGTAAGGGTGCCGGTTTTGTCTGTGAGTATGATACCCGTACCGCCGAGCGTTTCTACTGCGCTGAGGCGTTTCACGATTACCCGGTGTTTGGCAAGGCTCAACATGCCTCTGGCCAAGGCTATGGTAGCTACAATGGGCAGGCCCTCAGGAATGGCAGCTACAGCCATGGCAACTCCTGTTTTGAGCATGAGCAACCAATCTTTTCCCTGTAGGATGCCAATTAATCCGATCAGCAGTACAAGCCACCCCATGAGGCGCATGAGCAACTTGCTGAGATCTGTCAGCTTTTTTTGGAGTGGAGAGGCTTCCCGGGAAGCGCTGTGAGTGAGGGCTGCGATTTGGCCCAATTTGGTATGGATGCCGGTAGCAGTGACCACGGATGTTCCGCGTCCCCGGGTAATTACCGTACCTTTGAAAGCCATGTTTTTTTGATCGGCGATGGGTAAATCCGGAGAGATAGGGTCAGGGTGTTTGTCCACAGGTACGCTTTCGCCCGTGAGGGCTGCCTCAGAAATGCCCAAATCTGTTCCGGAAATTAGCCGTGCATCTGCTCCAACTACATCGCCGGCTTCCAGTATGAGGATGTCTCCGGGCACCAGGAGATCTGCACTAAGAGGAAACTGTTTTCCACTGCGCAGGACTTTTACCTGTACCCCTGATAATTTTTCCAGTGCTTTCATAGAGTGCTTGGCTTGCCATTCCATCCACCAGGCTATGCCGGTATTGATGAGGACGACTACCAGTACGGCAGCTCCTTCGAGCCAGTCGCGGAAGCTGAAAGAAACCACTGCTGCCAAAGCCAATATGGCATTGAGGGGGCTGGCTAGTTGTTCGAACAGGATTTGTAAATTGCTTCTTTCTCCGGAAAGGGGCAGCCGATTGGGGCCTGAAGCCTGCAAGCGTCGGGCAGCTTCTGTCTGATCAAGCCCCTGCTTTGCATTGGTATTGAGCCAATCCAACACAGTCGAAGATGTTTGGCAATAAGCCTCTGTTGCCGCTGAGTGGTATTTTTCCATTTGCTTTCCGGTTTTCCGGGGAATCAGTAAAAGATAACACAAAATTACACTTCAGACAAAAGCGATGGGAGGATACGTTTAGATATAAATTTACACAGGCCGGATAATTTTTGGTAATTTGTTGCTATTGAGTTTTGAAAACATTGACTAAGGAGCAAAAAAACCAGGTGGTCTTTGTGTACGATTTTCAGATTAGGATTTGAGAACCTGAATGGTTACGGTAATTTTTAACTTTTTGAAGCATGAGTAACAATAAACATACATACGGTAAACTGATTGCATTGTTATTTTTGGCGACTGTATGCTCTTGCGAACCGCCAATAGTTTTTACAGAGCCCCAACCAACAGGCCAGGGTAAGTTGGATCGTTTTCCGACTTCGTATAGGGGAACTTATCTGTGTATGTCAGATACTTCTCTTTATACAATAGCTGCTGATATCATCTTCCAGGAGAAAACTTATGTATTCGAGATTGATCAGCAGGAAATTGATACTTCAACAACGTATCGGCGCCTTGGAGACACCTTGTTTATGGAGTCTTATGACGAATATGCCGTGCTGAAGCCGCTGAGTGATTCGCTGTATCAGGCGACGTATGTAGCACTGGACACTATGTTTGTCATTGGCACTGAGGGTGTATTGAAAAAGTTTCGCGGACATTTGATACTCAATCAAAAACTTGAGGAGCAAAAATGGGGAGTATGGGTGCTTTCACGTGATAACAAGGGAGTAATTTCGCTTTTGGAAACGGCATTGCCGGAAGACATAGCATCGCTGGAGGCGATCACACCGGTGGAAGATATTTCAGAGGAAGGAGGAAGGACCCAGTATTTGATTTCACCCAGCAGAGCTTCCTTTGGAAAAATGTTGAAAAAGGGCAATGCTTTTTTTGATACCTGTGATATTTTTGAACCAGTGAATGGTAAACAGTAAACAGTAAACTGTAAACAGTAAACGGTAAACTGTAAACCGTTCACTGCTCACTGCTCACTGTTCACTGTTCACCGCTCACTGTTCACTGTCCACATTAATACGGTTTAGATTTTTCCTTTACTTTTTTCAGCTGTCTGCGCAGTTTTTCGGCTGTTGCCGCAACGGCTTTTTCCAGTGTTTCATCGGATTCATGAGCAAAAAGATCCGGGCCGGGAATGCCTAACTTGATCTCCACTGTTTTGTCTTTTACCCCTTCACCGTCTGCATTTTTCAGGTAAACATCTGCGTAGATGATGCCTTCATAGTAGGTTTGCAATTTTTCAAGATGATCGTTAATGACTTTGTTCAGGTAGTCATTTACTTCCCAGGATGCATGAATGTTGACTTTCATATATTTTAAATTTTAGGGATTAAAATCTGCCGCAATAGCTAATGAATGATAAAAAATCAGGTGTTATAGTATCCATTTATCTAACGCCGGCAGATTTGATTTGGTTACATCAATTTAGGAAAACTACCTCAACGAACAATCAGCAGAGGAAACTCATGGTTGTGTTCGATGAGAGCTTCAGTGACGGATCCGAAAAGCATGTTTCGGAAAACGCTGTGTCCACGGGCACCGGTTAAGATCAGATCAGTATTGATTTCCTTTGCGTATTCTACGATATGCTTTGCGGGGTTCTGAGATATGTTTTCCCGGTACACAGCTTTGATTTTTTCTTTTGGGATATGGTAATCGCTGATAAATTTTTCGTAGGCTTCCTTTGCTGAATCTTCCAGGATTTTCCTGAAACCTGCTTCTTTGTAAGGCAGCATATAGTAATCGTTGGGAGGGAATTCTACAATATGCAGTGCATGAATTTCTGTTTCGGGGAAAAGGATTTGTCTGTCCAGTGCTGTCAGGAGTGCCCGGGCAGCAAATTCTGAATAGTCTATAGGTACGATTATTTTTTGAGGTGCTTTTGCGTTTTCAGTCACAAAGAGCACAGGGCAGGTAGCCTGTCGGGCTACTCTTTTGGCGACTATGCCACTTCCTTCGCTGATTGTCTTGCGTCCCAGAACCAGCAGGTCTGCTTTTTTGACCTCTGCCCGATGGATGATATTTTCTGAAGGTTTGCCCTCTATGACCTCAGGCCTTACCAGGAAAGGAGGATTTTCGCCGAAAATGGCTGTTATTTCTTTTTTGAGCTTGTCTGTGAGTACTTCATCCAGGGGCTGATCCTGAATAAAGCGGGAAACAAAATCTCCTTCAGGAATCCTGGGGGCTGAGAAACTGGGTAAAATATGCAGGGCATACAGTGTTTCTATAGGGAAAGATTCATGAAGGGTACCCAAATACTTCAACATCACGCTATCCAGGGAAGAGAAATCCAACCCTGCTATTACTCTTTTGAATTGTGTCATAATTGCCTATTTAGATTTTGATGCTCAAAACAGGTATATCTCCAAATCTAACCAAATTTTCCGGAATACTTTCAACGAAAATGCTGCTTATATCCTGGCGCCCGTGGTTGGCAATTGCTATCAGGTCAGCATTGACCGACCGGGCAAATGCCATGATGCCCGACTCGATGTTGAAGTGGTTGTAGTTGTGGGTTTGGATACTAGCCTGGGGGTGGTGAGCAAGGAAATCTTTTATGCGCTTGTTTGCCTCATCACTTGGCAGAAAATTGAACGGAGTGGTAACTTCTACGAAATGCAGGTTTTCTGCTCCTGCACTTTGTGCAAAATCCAATAGTCTTTGGAAGCTGCCATGTGTATCGGGTTCTAGCCCTGACGCAAAAACTACTGTTTTTACCCGAAATACCCGATCCGGATTTTTGACAACCAGTACGGGGCTGCCGGAGCGACGCATCATACGTTCGGTAGTAGAACCCAATACGAATTTTTCCAGGGCATTTTTACTGCTGGCACCCATGATGATCAGATCCTTTTCCAGTTCAGTCAGGGCATGGATGAAATTGCGGTTGGATGCGACTTGCAAGAGGCGATATCCGGCGCGAATATCCTGTCTTGCTGCTGCTTCGGAAAGCTCTTTTAACTTTGCTGTTGCTGAGGCTGCCGGCTGTTGTAAGTCGGGGAAATTGTCTGACAATTCTTCCCAATCTGAGGGAACCTGCATGGCATGTAAAATTTCCAGATTAGCTTGCAGGCTCTTGGCCAGGGCAAAGGCAGTTTTGGCGGCAGCCTCTCCCACTTCAGAAAAATCAGTGAGTAACAGCAATTCTCTCATGGTTCAGTTTCTTTGGCGCTTATGTCAATTAATTTACCAGTACCTTTTGGTACATTTTCTCCTGGTCTTCAGGTACGTCTATAAATTCTAGTCTCAGGATGCCTGCATCCAGGCGAGCGGTAATTTTTTCGTGTCCCAGACCTTTTGCCAGTCGGAAGTTTCGTTCGAAAGAATCATAATTGAACTCTTCAAGAATAAGTGCTTTATCCGGGCTTTCTTCCTTTTGGGCTTTTTCGCCACGTATTTTCAGGATATCGTCGTTGACGGTAATTTCAATTTCATCTTTGGCAAATCCCGGAACAGCAATTTCCAGTACGAAAATCTGATCTGTTCTGTGCAAGTTCACCGGAGGAATATTGTGTTTTTTATCGGACCAATCCAAGGCACTCCTACCCCAAAAGTGGTAGGGATCAATGAGATGGGCGTACCGTTCACCCATTCGGTCAAATGTTCGGTTGCTGATATTGGATCTCCACATGGTTTGAGGGTTTTGATGATTAGCTGATAAACTGGTAGAACTCTTTGACTTTTTCCACCATTTGGTTTTCTGTAAGATGTCCGGCTGTTTCGACGGACAAGAGCTGAGGCTTGAAGTTTTTATCTTCGAGGATCGCTTTTTCGAGGGAAATCTTTGCTTCTGCAGGGCCAAAGAGATACAATGCTTCACAATCTTCGACTTTGCTTTTCAACTTCTCCACAAATTCGCTGACCTGATGGTTTTTCCGTTCCAAAAACTTGGTGTCAGAGGTTTTGTCCATGGGACCATAGGGCTGTTTGGATCGGGAACCACCTTTCACATGGAAGTCTTCAATGTTTGATTCCAATTCTTCAATATCCGCTCGCTCATTGCGAAGGGTAATAATGTAAGCGTGTTTGAGATCAAGCCAAATTCCGGTATGCGTTCCCATAATTGATGGTTTTGAGGTATCTGCGAATTAATTTTTTTATATACAGCAAGTTATGAGTATAACAAAGATGGGGCAGTGACTCCTGTCAATTGTTTTTTTGATTAAAATCATATTTTAAAAATGCATTTACCTTACCTTACTATTTAAAAAAGAGACCATGGCACTTATCAAAACAGTAAGAGGTTTTACCCCTCAGTTCGGAAATGATTGTTTTCTGGCGGAAAATGCTACGATCATCGGAGACGTTCAAATGGGCGATGGGGGCAGTATCTGGTATCAGGCTGTTGTGCGTGGCGATGTGAATTTTATTCGCATTGGCAACAAAGTAAACATCCAGGACGGTGCAGTCATCCACGGCACTTATGAAAGGGCCGGTACTACAATAGGAAACAATGTTTCCATAGGTCATCGGGCTATCGTGCATGGATGTACGCTTCACGACAATGTTCTGGTAGGGATGGGAGCCATAATCATGGACAACGCAGTAGTGGAGGAGAATGTGTTGATTGCAGCAGGAGCGGTGGTATTGCAGAATTCTGTGCTTGAATCCGGACATATTTATGCCGGTGTCCCGGCAAAAAAGGTCAAGCCGCTGGGGGAGGAGCAATTTGCGGATACCATAGGCCGAATTGCTGATGCTTACATTACCTACGCTTCCTGGTTT
The DNA here is from genome assembly GCA_023268675.1 of Saprospiraceae bacterium. Lineage (GTDB taxonomy): Bacteria > Bacteroidota > Bacteroidia > Chitinophagales > Saprospiraceae > JALQTV01. Next base: position 8,510 of record JALQTV010000060.1, read on the forward strand.
AAGGAGTGATTTTGGCCGAAGGCCGGAACGTTACTTTTTAAGCAGTTTTTCTGCTAATTCCGGGTGAACCTGCCAAAAAGCGGTGAAGTATTTGTCGCTGACCAAGAAGTAAATATGTTTGCCGAAAGTTCCCGCAGCTTTCAATTCGATGGTACCCAGTTTGAAAAGAGCAAAGTCGCGGGTGCGAATTTGAAGGACGTCTTCCAGCGGATAGCGGCGGTGCTTGAAATAATTGGTCAGATAAAGGTGTTCCGGGCTGATCTCTACTCTTTTAAGACGCAAGAGCGTGACATAAAGGAAGGTAGCTCCACCTGCATAGAAAAAGAAAGACCCCCATCTCATCCAGGGCCCGCTGATGTTGCCGTAGTATTCCTGATTGTAGGCAAACACAGCGACTGTGAAAGCTCCAAAGAATACCAACCAGAAGGTAGGTACAAATAAGGTAAAAAAGAGGGTAGCATTAGAAGATATTCTTAAGGGCATTGTCAATTTTTTTAGTCAGCTGAGGATTTTTCTACCCGAACTGCTACGTAGATGCTGAGTTCATACAGGAAATAGAGCGGAATGCCGATCAAAAACTGGGTTACCACATCCGGAGGCGTGATGAGGGCAGCCAATACGAGGATTCCTATGATGGAGTGCCGTCGGTAGGTACGCATGGTCTGAGCTGTAATCAGTCCTACTTTGGCAAGGAAATATACCACAATAGGGAGCTCAAAAATCAAGCCCGCAGGCAGTGTAAACATGAGCATGTAATTGATGAAAGAGTTGAGTGTGGGAGAGTTTTCCACTCCGGGAATGGTGTATCCTACCAGGAAATTGATGGCAAAAGGTGCAATGATGAAGTAGCCAAAAGCTACCCCCATTAAGAACAGGGAGGAACATACAAAAACGACTCCACGGGTAGCTTTGCGCTCGTTGGGATACAAGCCGGGGCGGATAAAGGACCAAAATTCCCGAAAGACAATGGGAAAAGCAACGACAAAGCCCCCCACGAAACAAACCTTGATACTGGTAATAAAGGCTTCACCAAAGCCTATGGCTTGCTTGCGAAATTCGGGAGGATTGAAACACATGGTGTCTCCCAACCCCACTGCATGTGAAAAGTCGCAGATGGCCAGGTAAGAAACAAAGTCGGGATGCGTAGGTCCGAAAATGATCACTTCAAATAGCCAGGATTGAAAGATAAAGAGCACTATGGTCACGGCAATGATGGCTATCATGGCTTTGATGATATGCCAGCGCAATTCTTCCAGGTGCTCAAGAAAGGTCATTTCCTTTTCTTCCGGGCGCTCTTGCATTTGGTGTTGCTGGTCTAAGGGAAGCCTTTTATTTGTCATGACAAAATTTGATCAAGGTTGCTTGGCTAAATGAAGCAGCATTTGCTGCATGCTGCAAATATAAGCGCATTCAGGATTATCCACATTCGCCGAAGCGATTATCCGCAATTATTTTTGCCTTCCCTCAACTGGTTTTACGGTAGTTTAAGACAGCTAGTGTATTGTAAACCAAACCAAAAGCTAAAATGGTAGCCATTTGAGGCAAAATGTCTCTCCATCCGCTACCTTTTAATACGATGGCCCGGATAACTTCCACGAAGTGGGTTACCGGATTGAACCAGGAAACAACTTTTGCCCATTCGGGCATGCTGTCAACCGGCGTGTATAATCCACTGAGCAATATAAACACCATGAGAAAGAAAAAGGCGATGAAAGTAGCTTGCTGTTGGGTTTCGGCAAAGGTAGATACGAGCAGGCCTATGCCCAGGACGGCGACGAGGTAAATGCCTGCAAAGAGAAAGATCAGGGCATAACTTCCCGCCGGCACAATTCCATGGATCAGCCAGCTTACGATGAGCCCTATGCCGAGAATCAAGAGCCCCAGTACCCAGAATGGAATCAGTTTGCCAAGTAAAAACTGGTGCTTTTTTATGGGACTGACGTTGATCTGTTCTATGGTGCCACTTTCTTTTTCTTTGACAATATTCAAAGCTGCCAGAAAACTGCCGACCATGGTGACCAGTACGACGAGTATGCCGGGAACCATAAATAGCTGGTAATCCACATCCGGATTGTACCAATTGGCAGACTGAACTTGTATCATCGGGCGGGGCATAAGCCGGGTGGGAGGAATCCAGGTTTCTCTGAGTTCCCGGTTAAACTCACCGATGATCTGCTGGGCATACGATACGCCCAAACCTGCTTTTATGCCATCAATGGCATTGGCTGCGACATAGATGGTATTTTCTCCTTCCTTGATCAAAGCGCTTTCAAAGCCGGGCGGGATGTTGACAATAATATCCGCCTGTCTGTCTTCCACGGCTTCAAGCGCTTTCTCATAGCTTTTGTCACTATGGGTGATTTTAAAATATCCTGAGGAAGCAAGTTTTTCGGCGAGCAGCCGGGAGGTTTCGGACTGATCTTGATTCACCAGGCTCAGGTTGATGTTTTTTACTTCATAATCCGCAGCGAAGGGAAGGACGATGAGTTGCATGATCGGCATGATGAAGATGATCCGCAAGATGGACGGATCCCGGAATATCTGTCTGAACTCTTTTTGCAAAAGGAATTTTAGTGTTCTCATGAGCTTTTGTTTATTCAAGCCTGGTTTTGAATTTTTTGACGGAAATCAGGGTCAATCCCCCTGCCATTGACAGGAGGATGAGGGTTTGCTGCCAGATATGACTCATGCCAAGTCCCTTGATCATGATGGCGCTGACGATTTCATAAAACCAGCGCGCCGGGATGAAGCGGGTGATAAACTGGAGAGGAGCAGGCATGTTTTCTATGGGAAACATAAAGCCACTAAACATCACGGTTGGCAACAAGAGGCCTACCAGAGAAATAAACATGGCTACCAACTGTGAATTGGTAATCGAGGAAATGAAGAGGCCCAGAGAAAGGGAGGTCAAAATAAAAAGAAGGCATTCCAGTAGTAGCAGGGCCATGCTACCCCGTACAGGCATATCCAGAATGCCTATGCTTAGCCAAAGGATGATAAGCAGGTTGACGAAAGCCAGCAGTAGATAGGGTACAGCCTTTGCAATGATGATGCCCCAGGGTCTAAGGGGAGAGGCCAGGAGGATTTCCATGGTACCCATTTCTTTTTCACGTACGATGGCTACCGAGGTCATGAGGGCAGAAAGTAGCATCATGATCATGGCCATTACTCCCGGTACAAAACTATAGGCACTTTTGAGGTGGGGGTTGTACAGCATGCGGGTTTCTACCTGAATCCGGAAGGGCATGCTTCCTGTTGCATAACGGTCGTTTTGAAAGTCCCGGATGATGGCATTGGCATAGTTGACGATGGTATTCGCAGTGTTGGTATCCGAACCGTCGGTTACCAGCATGAGCTGAGATTGATTGCTTTGCAGCATGTCAGATTCAAAGCCCGGGGGTATGATGAGCACCATTTTTATTTTTCCCTGCCGGAAAAAGGTTTCAATCTGATCCGGATTGTCCAGTCTGGCATAAATGGAAAAATACTTACTGGCATCAAGCTGGTTGATGAGTTGCAGACTGGCGTCGTCTCCTGATTGGTTGAGAATGCCTATTTTACTGTTTTTGATCTCGTTGGACAGGGCAAACCCAAAGAGCAGGATTTGAGCTATGGGCAGTCCGAAGATAAAAAGCAGGGTTTTGCGATCCCGAAGGATGTGCATAAATTCTTTTCGTACGAAGGCAAAAAATGATACCATGAGTGATGCTTTTTAGTCGGTTCTTTGGGCCTTTCTCGCCAATTTTAGAAATACCTCGTCCATGGAGGATGCGTTGTGTTGCAATTTGAGTTGATCGGGAGTGTCCAGCGCTTCTATTTTTCCATCTACCATGATGCTGACGCGCTCACAATAGGCAGCTTCGTCCATGTAATGGGTGGTAACAAATATGGTGATGCCTCTGTCTGCGGCCTCGTATATGAGTTCCCAGAACTGTCTGCGGGTAATGGGATCCACGCCGCCCGTAGGTTCGTCGAGAAAGACCAGGGTAGGTTCG
>JALQTV010000061.1 GCA_023268675.1 Saprospiraceae bacterium
TTCATGTTGGGCTTTAGCGGCTGGCTATTGTTTAGCTGGGGACGTCGCGCTGATGCCGATGATGCGATGCATTTTTGGATCCTCAAATCGGTCGGTTTGGTGATGGCGCTGGCTGCTGCTAGCGGTCTATCCACTTTGAGTTTGTTGTCTTACGCAGAATTGCTACCGCACTTTTTGTTATGTTGGAACAATATCCTTTTTCATCGATCATGTCAATTCTTGGTATAGTCCTGGTAACCAGTTTCTTTATCACCTCTTCGGACAGTGGTTCGCTAGTGATTGACAGCATCACTTCCGGGGGCAAGTTGGATGCACCGGTAGGACAGCGCATTTTCTGGGCTTTGTCGGAAGGAGCAGTAGCGGCCACCCTCTTGTTGGGTGGAGGACTTGCAGCCTTACAAACGGCAGCCATCACTACCGGACTTCCGTTTACCATTATTTTATTTGTCATGTGTTTCAGCCTTTACAAAGGACTCAGACAGGAGATGGATGAAATGGACCGCATACAGCGCAAAAAAGTCCGGCAGTCTTATGAAGATGTAATAAAAGAGTTGCTTACCAAGCAACAGTCATCCAAACAAAAAACAGGGCTATGAGTGAAATAAACCGAGTATTGGTTGCATTGGATCTGACCGCAATGGATCAGCATCTGCTAAAATATGTACACTACCTGAGTGGCGCTTTTCAGACCTGGTCTGAGATTGTCCTGGTGCACAATGTCAAGCACAGCTTTCCGGATGAAGTACAGGAAATGCTCGAAGACCTGGAAAAACCGCTGGATGAGTACATCCGTGAGGACATACAAGGTCAGGTCAGAGAACTTTTTGGAGCCCAGGCTCCGGAAGTACAAATCGAAATTACTGAAGAAGCATCCACCGCGCATGCCATTGCCAGGGTTGCCCGGGAAAAAAAGGTCAATCTTGTGGTGGCAGGGAAAAAAGTAGATTATATTGGTTCAGGTATCGTGAGTGCCAGGTTGATCCGACTATTAGAGATCCCCCTGCTGCTCATTCCTGAGATGGCCAAGCCCGCTATCGGGAAGATTCTGGTAGGGATGGATTTTTCCAAAAATGCTGCCTCGGCTATGGTCCTCGGCATGAATATCGCTGATCGGATAGGAGCAGAGGTTTTTTGTCAGCACGTGTACCACATTCCCATGCGCTATTTCCCCTACATTCCGACAGATGATGTGAGCAGTTCCATGCTTAAAAGTGCAGAAAGAGCTTTCAATAAGTTTGTTCGCAGCATATCTGACAAACGGGCGGCAGCGGTTCACTGCGATTTTACACCGGGGAAAAACAAGTCCATCGCACAAAACATTTATTCCCATGCCATTCGGAACAAGGCAGGCCTGATTGTCATCGGAGCCCGGGGCCAGACACTTTTTATAGGCAGTGTGGCAGATGGTATGGCCAACATGGACATGCAGATTCCTCTTTTGATTTCCCGCTGACGCGAAAAATTTTTTGCCGAAGGCAGGAAATGCCCTTTTCCGAAATCTGACAATCAAAACCTTTATACTCTTTTATGAAAAATTATTAATTTCGCGTGTCAATTGAAACAGGGGTTGATTTTTGAGCGTTCTAGCAGCTTAATTATTGGCATTCAGCTTCTGGAGCACAAGGAATTAAAATTGTTCACGTAAAATCATTTGAAATGTCAGATAATAACTTCTTAAATAAGAAAATCAGCATAGGAAATCAGGAAGTTCCCGTGTTGTACCTGATCGGGGGTGCTGCTTTCCTTTTTCTCCTCTTTTTGTTGTTCACCGGCGGCAGTGTGCGCGACAACAGTGGCAACAGTTACAAAACGAAGCGCATGGCTGACGGTCGTGTGTGGATTACTGAAAACCTCAAGGCTGAAGTAGCAGATTCTTATTGCTTCAATAACGCCGAAGTGAATTGCGAAACTTACGGACGTTTGTACACTTTCGAAGCTGCACAGGAAGCTTGTGCCACACTGGGTCGCAGATGGAGAGTGCCAACAGATGAGGAGTGGGGCAAACTGGCAGAGGCTTATGGTGGATACAAAGGCAATAGTTCAGATGACGGAAAGGCCGCCGCAGAAGCACTTCTCGGTGAAGGCAGCAGTGGCTTCAATGGTACTTTGAGTGGTTTTGGTATCAGGGGCGAACGTTTCTTCTACATGGGAGACATGGGGGCCTACTGGACCAGCAGCGCAATGGATGGCCGCTATGGCTGGAACTATGGCTTTTCTATGGACAACAAAAATCTGGTAAGGGATAAAATCACTAAAGTTTACGGACTTTGTGTGAGATGCATCAAAGATTAGACTGGCTCAGTTGCTTGTTTACTTTCAAGCCAAAAAAAATTGCCCGGCAGGACATACCATCCTTTCGGGCAATTTTTTTGGTGCGAATCCCTTTTTTAGGGTATCTCCGGGGTATCCAGTCTGGCCAGTGAGGCTTTGATTTCTTCTTCCGTCACTTCGTGTCTGACAATTTTTCCATCGAAATAATCCTGATAAGCTTTCATGTCGAAATTGCCATGTCCACACAGGTTGAAGAGGATGACTTCACTTTTTCCTTCCCGCTTGCATCTTTCTGCTTCGGCAATTACGGTAGCAATGCCGTGGGTAGCTTCAGGAGCAGGGATGATTCCTTCAGCCTGAGCAAATTTGACTCCGGCTTCGAATACTTCTACATTGTCATGTGCACGCGCTTCTATCAGTTTGTCGCGTAGCAATTGACTCACGATGACTCCTGCGCCGTGGTAGCGAAGTCCGCCAGCGTGAATGGGTGCCGGCACAAAATCATGCCCTAAAGTGTACATTGGCAGCAATGGCGTCATGCCTCCGGTATCTCCGAAGTCGTACCTGAATTGCCCGCGCGTCAGTTTGGGGCAGGAAGACGGTTCGCTGGCAATGCAGCGAATGTTTTTGCCTTCGTCAAAATTTAAGCGAAGGAAAGGGAAGGACAGTCCGGCGAAGTTGGAACCTCCTCCGAAAGGTGCTACGACGATATCAGGCATTTCTCCTGCCATTTCCATTTGCTTGATGGCTTCCTGACCAATGACGGTCTGGTGCAGTTTCACGTGGTTGAGTACACTGCCCAAGGCGTATTTGGTATCGTCATTGGTGGCAGCTCTTTCTACGGCTTCCGAGATGGCAATGCCAAGAGAACCGGTAGCATTGGGATCTTCTGCCAGTATTTTCTTTCCTATTTCAGTAGTTGTAGAGGGTGAAGCGTGGACGGTTGCTCCCCAGGTATTCATCATCACCTTCCGGTAGGGCTTGTGTTCATAGGAAAGTTTGACCATGAAAACTTCGCATTCTATACCGAAGTGCTTACAGGCAAAGCTTAGGGCACTTCCCCACTGGCCGGCTCCGGTTTCAGTAGTGATCTTTTTGATGCCTTCTTGTTTGTTGTAGTAAGCTTGCGGTACGGCTGTATTGGGTTTGTGTGAACCGGAGGGACTCACTCCCTCGTATTTGTAATAGATTTTGGCGGGTGTATCCAGTAACTTTTCGAAGTTATAGGCTCTGTAAAGAGGGGTAGGACGCCACAAAGAATAGATATTGCGCACTTCGTCCGGGATCTGCACCCACTTGTCCGGCGTAACTTCCTGTTTGATCAACTCCATGGGGAAGAGCGGAGCAAGCGCTTCGGGACCAATGGGTTCTTTGGTTCCGGGATGAAGAGGTGGCAGCGGTTTGTTGGGCATATCCGCGATGATATTGTACCAGTTCTCGGGTATGTCGTTTTCGCTCAGGAGGAATTTTCTTTGCATGAGGATCGGTGTTTAATTAGAGAATGAAAGTTGGTGCCCGGAAGGACTTTTTCGATTAGCTTCTTAATTTCTGCAAAAAATGTTAATTCTCGCATACTTTTCGGCAATAAATTGTTTTGGAGATAAAAAATACCATGGAAATAGGAATCGACAGTTTTGCGGGAGCCTCCCGTTTTCCAGGCCTTAGCCGGGGGGAATCGCATGTGCAATCCATGCAAAATCTGCTTGACCGCATTGTGTTGGCAGATGAAAAAGGACTGGATATTTTTGGCATAGGGGAGCACCACCGGGAAGAATTCCTGGATGCTGCTCCTTCTGTTATCCTGGCAGCTGCTGCTGCGCGTACAAAAAATATCCGGCTGACGAGTGCGGTTACGGTATTAAGTGCTGCGGATCCTGTGCGTGTATTCCAGCAGTTTGCGACACTGGATCTGATTTCCGGAGGCCGGGCAGAGATGGTAGTGGGGCGAGGGTCTTTTTCGGAGTCTTTTCCATTGTTTGGTTTCGACTTTCGCGATTACGATGACCTTTTTGCGGAAAAGTTGGATCTTTTGTTACAGCTGCGCGAAAAAGAAGAGATAAACTGGCGTGGTCGTTTCCGTGCTCCGCTGGAGTACCAGAAGGTGTATCCAAGGCCTTTGCAGGATCCCATCCCGCTTTGGGTGGGGGTAGGAGGTACTCCTCAGTCTTTTGCAAGAGCAGGGATGTTGGGGTTGCCGCTGATGGTTGCCATCATTGGAGGAGAAACCCATCGTTTCAAGCCCCTGATAGATCTGTACCGCAGGGTGGGGGCAGAGGCAGGGCATGCGCCTGAAAAACTAAAAGTAGGCATTCATTCGCTGGGGTATGTTGCCGAAACGACCGAAAAAGCGCATGAGGATTACTGGCCCGGATACGAAGTACTTTTCAATAAAATTGGAAGGGAAAGAGGTTGGGGCAAGATCACCCGGGATCATTTCGAATCCCTTACCGGGCCTACGGGAGCTTTGTTGGTAGGCAATGCAGAAGAAGTGGCAGCGAAGATAGTACGACACAGCGAGGCATTGGGGGGCATTTCCCGCCTCACTTTCCAGATGGTCAGCGCAGATTTGTCTCAGGACAAACTCCTCAGATCTATCGAATTGATTGGCGACAAGGTCAGACCCATGGTGCTAAACGCCTGAGAAGGCACTAAAGCCTCCGTCTATGGGTATGACGGTACCTGTGACAAACTTTGAGGCCTTACTGGCAAGGAAGTGGATGGCACCGTTGAGTTCCGAGGCTTCCCCAAAACGCCCCATGGGAGTATGCTCCAGGATTTTTTTTCCGCGTTCGGTAGGGGTGCCGTCGCTGTGCAGCAATAGGGATCTGTTTTGATGTCCAAGGAAGAACCCGGGACTAATTGCATTCACGCGTACTCCTTCGCCATAACGCTGGGCTATTTCACAGGCGAGCCAGCGGGTAAAATTTTCCAGTCCGGCTTTGCCAGCACTGTATCCGGCTACTCTGGTGATGGCTCTTTCGACACTCATGGAAGAATAATTGATAATGGAACCGTTCTTTTGCTCGCACATGTGTTGGGCGAATACAAGCGAAGGTATGAGCGCACCCTGTAAGTTGAGTTTGAGCACTTCGTCGAAATCAGCAATAGAAAGTTCGAAAAGGGAAGCTTCCGGGGCTATTACTGCGCCCGGAGTATTTCCACCTGCTGCATTGAGGAGGATATCTACTTTGTTCCACCGTTCCAGTATTCTTGTAGCGGCAGCTGTTACTTGTGCTTTTTGAGTTACGTCAGCTTGTATGCCGATGCAATTTTCGGGAGAAGCTTTAAGTTGCTGTATGGCTTGCTGAATCTTTGCTTCGTTTCGGGCTATGAGTGCGACTTTTGCCTTTTGTTGCAACAGATACCGCGCTATTTCGAAACCCAGTACACCAGTACCGCCTGTGATTACTGCTACCTTATTTGTGAGGTCGAATATGTTGGAGTTACTTTCCTGCATGTGCTTAGATGATTCTATGGCCTGTTGAGGCACACAATTTTTCGTTTGCGCACACAAAATACATAAATTTGCCCTTATTTTGAGAAATTCAAAAAAATAGCTTAATTGCAACAGACCTCATTAGCCACAAAAAGCATTGGATTGAAGAAGCTTACCATAAAAGAAATTGCACGACTGGCGGATGTGTCGGAGGGTACGGTAGATCGGGTGATCCACAACAGGGGTGGGGTATCGGAGCGTACAAGGCAGAAGATACAGACCATTCTGGACATGCACGAATTTTCTCTGAACCCCATAGCCAGTGCGCTTGCCAATAGTAAGAAATTTGCTATTGCAGTATTGATACCCCGCAAGGATGAGCGGAGTGATTACTGGGAAATGCCTTATCAGGGCATGGAACAGGCGCTTGTAAGGATTCGGGATTTTGGTTTTTCTGTGAGGTATTTTCTGTTTGATCAATTCGATGAAAATAGTTTTCTGGCCAGTTTCGACGAGATGTTGGCAACGGCACCTGATGGGGTCATTGTAGCACCCGTTTTTGCCAGCGAAGCGGCTCAAAAGTTGCCTTTGCTGGAGCGAAAGCAGATTCCCTATTTGTTTATTGACAGCCAGCTGGCAGGCTTTGAAAGCCTCTCTTTCGTGGGACAGGACTCATTTGAGAGTGGTGTGGTGGCTGCCAGGCTGATGAGCATGTTTTTGTCTGAAAAGGGAAAATCTGTGATTTTGCAGACGCGGAGGAACATCTCTAACCACGATGCCATATTCAAGAGGATAGGGGGGTACCAGAGTTTTTTTGTGACCAACAAGCCTGCCAACGAGGTACTTACCCTGATGGTTTCAGAGACGGATCCGGTGGAGCATATAGCAGCAAACATCCGGGCTTTTCTTGCCGAAAACCCCAAAGTAGAGGGGGTTTTTGTTCCCTCCAGCCGTATTTCTACCTTCTCTCACCTGTTTCCCTCTACCATTGCACTCATAGGTTTTGATACCACTACCGGCAATATCCAGGCACTGGAAAAAGGTGAGATCAAGTTTCTGATTTCTCAAAAGTCATTTGACCAGGGCTATCAGGCAGTACTTCTTTTGTTTGATTACCTCCTTTATAAAAAGGTGCCCCGCCGCCAATATTTTTGCGATATAGAAATTATCCTGAAAGAAAACATCAGGTACACCTCATTCGCCAATAATAATTCTAAAATCTATCCGGATTTCAAATAAAAGCTTCATAATCCTTGCAGGCTTGGGATTTTGTTTTAATTTTGTTGCGTGTGCGCACACGAAAATAAAACCACCACAATACAGGCTTATGAAACTGACACAACTTTTATTCCTTTTATTGTTTGGCTTCTCCGCCTATTCTCAGGCTATCAGAGGAACCGTATCAGATAGCGAAAATGGGGATCCGCTTATCGGAGTAAACGTAACAGTAAAAGGTTCGACTACCGGGACCGTCACCGATATCGACGGTAAATTTGAAATTCAAGCTTCAGCAGGAGCTGTACTCGTTTTCTCTTACATCGGCTATAGATCAAGTGAATATACCCTGGGCGAGGAGACATCCGTGACTATTTTGTTGGAACAGGATGCAGCACAACTGGATGAAGTCGTTGTCATCGGTTATGGTTCTCAAAAGAAAAAGGACCTGACAGGATCTGTGGCTACTATATCCATGGACCGGCTTAACGAAAAGCCAAACAACAACTTTGTTCAGGCGCTACAGGGAGCCGTGCCCGGACTAAATATTTCAGCAAATGGTTCTTCGGCAGAGGGAAATGATTTTTCGATTTTGATCCGGGGTCGAAATTCTATCAATGCTTCCAATACCCCACTGATCGTTTTGGATGGAGTGCCTTACAACGGCAGCATTTCTGATATTAACCCCAATGACATCGGTTCCATCACTGTTTTGAAGGATGCTTCTTCTACGGCAATTTATGGTTCCAGAGGGGCTAATGGCGTCATTCTGATCACTTCAAAAACCGGTGCCGGAGGAGGCAAACCCCGTATCAATTTTAGCGGATATGCCGGCTTGAATAAAATAGCGAATATTCCACCGATTTATGACGGACCCGGTTTTGCGGCATTCAAGGAAGAACGAGAACCGGGAGAACTCACCGATACCGAACTCGATAACCTGGCAGCAGGCAAATCTACCGACTGGCTGGATTTGGCGACGCGCACCGGAAAACGCCAGGATTACCTGTTGTCTGTTTCAGGAGGCAATGAGAATGTAAATTATTATACTTCTGCAGGGTATCAGTACACCCAGGGCGTTGCCCAAAATGACGATTTCTCGAGAGTCACACTTCGCGTAAACCTGGGAATAAAAATTACCGATGACCTGAAATTCGGAACTTCCAACCAGTTGAGTTACATCGATCGTTCCGGCCGCTCTCCCAGTTTTGGTGGAGAGGACAACGGAGCGTTTTTCCTCAATCCTCTGGCCAATGCCTACGACGAGAATGGAAAGCTGACCATCTTCCCCTGGCCCGAACAGGTTTTTTACTCCAATGCACTCAGCAATACCCTGGTATTGAATGATGACAACAACAATAAGTTATTCTCCAATAACTATCTGGAATACAGCCCCAATTTTATACCCGGTCTGTCCTTCAAGGTAAATACCGGTGTTGAAATAGACAATCGCGATATCGGGGATTACTACAACCGCAATACAAATGTTGGTTTTAAAAGCAACGGCATTGCCAGGTTGTACAACCGATCTGCCAAAAACTACCTGATTGAAAATATTCTTACATACAAACGTAGTTTTGGCAAGCATGCGATAGATGTTACTGCCCTATATAGCTCCCAAAAAGACATTACGGAATCAAATGAAGTGGAAGGGGTAGGCTTTCCCAATGACCTGCTTAACTACCGTCAGATGAACCTGGCTTTGGGTACGAGTTATACCAGTGGATATGTTCAAACTTCCCTGATTTCTCAAATGGGTAGGCTGAATTATACTTACGCTGACAAATACCTGCTTACCCTGACACTGCGCCGCGATGGTTTCTCCGGTTTTGGAGAAAACTCACGCTACGGTATCTTCCCTTCTCTTGCCTTCAGTTGGCGACTGAGCGAGGAGGATTTCTTTACCTCAGGAGCAGTGGACAACCTGAAGTTGAGATTATCCGTGGGACGCAATGGAAACCAGGCAGTAGGGCCTTATGACAACCTGGCAAGATTGACAGATCGGTCTTACCTGAATGGCAATCAAACGGCACCAGGGTTCATTCCTATCCAACTGGCAAACAATGAGCTTAGTTGGGAATCTACGCTTACAAAGAACCTGGGGATGGATTTGGCCTTATGGAATTACCGCCTGACAGTTTCTTTGGATGTATATGAAGCCCTTACCAGCGATTTGTTGTTGGACAGGTTGATTCCTTCCGTACATGGAATCACGGAGATTACTCAGAATATTGGAGAAACCCGAAATATAGGATTTGATTTGGCCTTGGGTGCAAGACCCATTGCCAGAAAAGACTTCTCCTGGAATATCGGAGGAAACCTCTCTTACAACAAGAATGAAATCGTCTCTCTGTTTGGCAAAGATCAGGACGATATAGGGAATTTGCTGTTTATCGGAGAGCCAATCCGGGTCAATTACGGATACAAATTCGACGGCATCTGGCAGGAAAATGAAAGTGCAGCCAACTCTGCACAGCCCGATGCACAGCCCGGTGATGTAAAAGTCCTGGATATTGCCAATGCAGGATCTACGCCGGTAATTTCTGCCAATGAGGACAGAGTCATACAGGGGAAATTGGATCCAACTTTCATTTTTGGTCTGGAAAACACCCTCAGCTACAAAGACTTTTCTCTGTATGTTTTTGTTCAGGGTGTCACCGGGGTAACCCGACGCAATACCTTGTATGATGAAAATGTCTTTGGAGGGGTGCAGAGAAATTGGTTTGTACTGGATTATTGGAGAGCTGATAATCCTATCAATACCAATCACCGCAACAATGAGCAGGCCAACCTGTACAATGTGGGCATCTATGAAAGTGCAGATTTTGCACGCCTCAAAGATGTGACCTTGTCTTATACGCTCAGAAATCTGGGAGGAAAGGGCAAGACGCTGAAAGTTTATGGAACTGCCAGGAACCTGTTGACCATGACCAGTTGGACAGGCCTGGACCCCGAATTAAACAGCCAGAATTCGATTCCCCTGCAAAAAGAATTTCTCATCGGTTTTAATCTGGGATTGTAAAATGACCAAAAAGTAAGCATCATGAAAAATATACCTGTTTTATTCTTAATTATCTTATTGACTGCCTGTAGCTCAGACTTTCTGGATCAGTCCACTCCACATATCGTTGCACCGGATAATCTTTACACCAACGAAGAAGGTTTTGACGCCGGTCTCAACGGCCTTTATGCCCTTGCCAGGGCAGAAAGGGGAGGTGTCCCCACCAGTGGTTCTTCCCTCGGAGGGGGTAATAACCTGACTGCTGCCATGATGATGGGGGGTACCGATATTATCTATGGCAACCGGGCCTGGCCGGATGAAAGTTTTTTGAACAACTGGCGGGAGGAGGTGATCGGCAGCAGGGCGCAGACTTATTTCACCCGTGTATGGAACTGGCTTTATCAAACGATCAACTCAGCGAATACCATCATCAATCGGGCAGAGAATCCTTCGGATGGCCTGGATATAGATGCAGATAAGCTCAATCGTATTTTGGCGGAAGCCAAAACCATACGCGCCTGGGCATACCGCCACCTGACCTTTTTATTTGGCGATGTGCCTTTGGTATTGCAGGAATCTGCGGGAGAGAATGTTCGTACCGATTGGGATCGGACACCCTTAGCGGAAGTTCGTGCACAGATCAAAAGCGACCTGGAGTTCGCCATACAGTTTCTGCCTGCAGATCACATCAACGATGGCAAGATAGTCAAAGGGGTAGCACAACATTACCTGATGGAGCTATTGATCATGGAAGAAAATTACCAGGAAGCCATCAATTTGGGTCTGGATGCTATCAGCGGCCACAAGTCGCTTGTCAAAGCGCGTTATGGGGTAAAGGCGAGCGAACCCGGGACGGCCTATTCAGATATGTTTCTCGATGGCAACTCCAACCCCAGTGAGGGAAATACAGAAGCGCTGTGGGTGTTTCAATATGCCTACGAAGTAGAAGGAGGCGAGGCCAGCAATATCATGCGACGTTGGTTTATGAGCGAATACAGCAGTACCAGCGGGGGAGCCAAAGGCCTGACGGTGACCGTTGATCGCGGAGGCAGGGGCAATACCCGACTGGGAGCTACTTCTTTTATGTTGGGATTGTACGAGCGCGATGATCAGGACAATATCCTGGATGACAGGGGCAGTGAATTTGCCTGGAGACGCTACTTCACTGTACAGGAATTTGACAGAAGTTCTGCGGGTCCGGTAGGAACCAGACTCTATCTCAACGAAAAACCCAACGATACCCAGGGGGATCGTTTCCGTGTATTTACCAGGAAATGGGATTGGGCACATGAAATTGACCCTCAGGTTGCCAGATCTTACAACGACCAGGTTTACCTGCGGCTGGCAGACACCTATTTGCTTTTGGCAGAAGCCTATCACAAAGCCGGTAACAATGGAAGTGCAGCACAATACATCAACGAACTCAGGGCGAGAGCCAATGCTAGCCCCGTCTCAGCTGCTGATATAGATATGGATTTCATCCTCGATGAACGCGCCAGGGAGTTGTTTTCCGAGAGCCAGCGTCGCTATACTTTGCTTCGCAACAACAAATGGATGGAGAGAACCATGCAGTACAATGTTGCCACTACCGGAAAAATTACCGACAGAGACAAGCTGTATCCGATACCACAGTCCTTTATCGATGCAAACCTGGACAAGCAGATTCAAAACAACCCGGGCTATTAAGTCAAATTGTACACTATGAAGCATTGCCTGATTTTATTTCCGTTTTGCATGATATTGGTTCTCAGTGCCTGTAGAGCAACAGCGGAAAGCGGGGCAGAAGATACTCCACCGACTTTGTCAGAGCTGGATGCTCCACAGGGCTTGGTTCTGGAAGTCGCTGACCCTTATGCCATCAGATTGTCATGGATATGGAACCCTACTTCAGGCAATGCACAGATAGAAATTGGGCGAAAGGCAGCCGGGGAGTCTTCTTTTAAAGTTATGACCACTTTGCCGGCTGCTTCCGAGTCCTGGATGGATGAAGGACTCCTGCCGGAATCCACCTACAGTTATCGGGTGCGACTCTCCAAAGAAAATTTATTTTCCCTCTATACTGACGCTCTGACTGCCACTACCTATCCTGTGGTGGCAGAAGGGGCATTTCTGATTTTAGATACCCTGTTTGCCAAAGGATCGCAGGGACAGAGTACCTGTCCATCCAGGTTTTTGGCTTACAGTACCGACAGCTATTCTCCTTCAAGATTTGGAGGAAGTAACGAACAAATAGGCGAAGCCACCGGAAGGTTTCGCGTGGTGCTTACAAATGATGGATGGACTTTCGTAGATCCGGAAGGGTATCGCTTTTTTGCCGCAGGCGTAAACTCAGTACCCGAACCGGATAATTTTTCTAAAATCAAGTTGCCGGCTAACCTTAAAGAATTGGGCATCAATCATCTGGCAAATTGGTCGGCTTATGAGAAAATCAATGCCCAGGGATCGCCAATGCCCTACACTACTCGGGAACTGTTTTTGCAAGGCTACAAAAACGAGGCTCAGCGAACCAAAGACCTGTTTGATAAGGGAATCATCCCTGTTTTTGACC
>JALQTV010000062.1 GCA_023268675.1 Saprospiraceae bacterium
CATAGCCTACCCCGGAGGTGTGGGTCAGGAGATGTCTGATGGTGATTTCTTTCCCGGCATCCCGGGTAGTGTAAGTGGTATCCTCTGAGTTGAAGCTTTCCAGTATTTGTGGGTTTTTGAATTCAGGAATGTACCTGGAGATGGGATCGTCCAGTCCAAATTTGCCTTCTTCCCAAAGCATCATGACAGCAGTTGCCGTGATGGCTTTGGTTTGAGAGGCAATTCTGAATATCTGGTCTTTTTGCATCTCCAAACCGGATTGTGCATCCGCCATCCCGTATGCCTGATGAAAGACGATCTCCCCTTTTCGGGCTATGAGTACCACCATGCCGGGTAGGGTTCCCTGGTCAACATAGGATTGGCAAAACTGGTCAATGCGTTCCAGGCGATCCGGCGAAATGCCTGTGGCTCCGATGTCACTTGCGGGGACGAGTGTTTGGGCATTTACAAGAGCCAATCCGGCCCAAAACAAGAGGCCAAATAACAGTTGGTTTCGTTTTTTCATGATAAAATAGTTAGTCCTGAAGCAATTGGGTGAATACTGGTTCCAGGCCCATATTGGCCCAGCTGAAAGCATAAAGGTCGCTTTCCAGAGCAAGTCTCTGTTCGGTACTGACAGACCCATGACCTGCTTTTGTTTGGATGCGTATCATGACCGGATTTTCGCCGTCGTGGTATTCTTGTAATCGTGCCGCAAACTTAAAGGAGTGGGCAGGTACCACGCGATCGTCGTGATCTGCGGTTGTGACCAAAGTAGCTGGGTATTTTGTTCCTGCTTGTAAGGCGTGATAGGGGGAGTATTTTTTCAGGTAAGCAAACATCTCAGGAGAATCTTCCGCCGTGCCGTAGTCTGCTGACCAGCCGGCACCTGCGGTAAAAGTGTGGTATTTCAGCATGTCCAGCACACCAACAGCCGGCAGGGCAACTTTGAACAGTTCAGGGCGCTGGGTCATGCAGGCTCCGACCAGCAGGCCTCCATTGGAGCCCCCTGAAATAGCCAGATAGTCGGAGGAGGTATATTTTTGGTCAATCAGATACTCTGCCGCCGCTATAAAGTCATCAAATACATTTTGTTTGTTCATTTGGGTGCCGGCCAGGTGCCATTCTTCCCCGTATTCTCCACCGCCGCGGATATTGGGCTGTGCGTATATACCCCCTTGTTCCAACCAGGCAATACGGGAAGCACTGAAGGAAGGGGTCAGACTGATATTAAACCCACCGTAAGCATAAAGCATGGTCGGGTTTTTACCATCAAAACGGATGCCTTTTTTGAATACGACAAACATAGGGACTCTGGTGCCATCTTTACTGAGGTAGAACACCTGACGGGTTTCATAATCTTCCGGATTAAAATCTACCCTTGACCTTCGGTATTCCAAAGAGGTGCCCGAAGGGATATCGTACTTGTAAATGGTGTTGGGATAGGTAAAGGAGGTAAAGGTGTAGTATAGGCTTTGGTCTTCTTTTTTGGCTGAAAAGCCATAGGCACTGCCAATACCCGGAAGGTCAATTTTTCTTTCCAGCTGTCCTTCCATGTCGAACTGCTGCACCTCGGTTTTGGCATCTACGAGGTAACTTGCAAAAATCTTTCCTCCACCAACAGAGGCGCTGAGTACATGTTCGGATTCGGGGATTACATCAACCCAATTTTCTTTTCCCGGATTTGAAAGATTGCACTTGACCAATCGGTATTTGGGAGCTCCTATATTGGTATAAAGGTAAAAGTTGCTTCCTTCATTGGTAAGTACGGAACAACTTGCAAAATAATCGTCCTGGATTAACACCGGAGCCTTGCCCTCTTCGGACAGATCCTGAATGTACAACTGATTGCCACTGGTATTCTGCGCTGCAGAAATGATCAGGTATTGCTGGTCGTCAGAAACTTCTGCAAAGATGTATCGGTTGGGTTGTTGCTCTCCACCGAAAACCAAAATATCTTTTTCCTGAGGATCCCCCAGCTTGTGGTAGAACAATTTGTGATAAGCAGTTTTGGCGGACAACTGGCTGCTGTTCATTTTGTCGGGGTTGTCGTAGCTGCTGTAATAAAAACCATCATTGCCCAACCATGATACCCCGCTGAATTTGACATCAGTGATAGTTTCTCCGACTTGTTTTTTGGTTTGGGTGTCCAGTACAAATATTTTTCTCCAGTCCGAGCCGCCTTCTGTAATCAGGTAGGCAGCAAGACTGCCATCTTTGGAGAAATAAAGTCCGGCTAAGCCTGTGGTGCCGTCCTGAGAAAAGCTGTTGGGGTCGAGAAATACTTCGGGGGTGCTTTCCGGCTCATCTGCCGGGGTTCTGTAAACGATGCTGTGGTTTTGCAGGCCATCGTTTTTGTAAAAATACTCCCAGTCTCCCTCTCTGAAGGGGGCAGATATTTTTTCGTAATTATTGAGTTGTTCAAGGCGTTTTTTCAGGTCTGTCCTGAAATCAATCTGATCCAGGTAGTTGAAAGTAACGTCGTTTTGAGCTTGTACCCAGTTTGCCGTTTCTTCGGAGAGGTCATCTTCCAGCCACTGATAGGGGTCAGCTACTGTTTCCCCGTGATAGGTATCGGCATGATCTTTTTTGAGGGTGTCGGGATAGGGAAGATTTTGTTTAGGTTGTTTGTCGGATTGACAAGCCATAGTAAGCGTAGTTGCCAGGGTTAGCAAAAGATGTTTTTTCATAAAGATTGAGTTTAGCAGGCACAGAGAATCAGGATTTTATTCCTTCCATTTTGAATAAAAATACATATTCCAGTGCAATTTCTTTCAATCTTTGAAATCTTCCTGATGCTCCACCATGACCTGCATCCATGTTGGTGTACAAGAGCAGTGGATTATGGTCGGTTTTGTTGTCTCGCAGCTTGGCTACCCATTTGGCGGGTTCCCAGTATTGAACCTGAGAATCGTGTAAACCGGTAGTTACCAGCATGGCTGGATACTCTTTTGCTTGTACGTTGTCGTAGGGCGAATAAGATTTGATGTATTCGTAGTAGGTGGGATCTTTAGGGTTGCCCCATTCGTCAAACTCACCGGTAGTCAACGGAATGCTTTCGTCCAGCATGGTTGTCACCACATCTACAAAAGGTACAGCTGCGATGATTCCTCTCCACAAATCGGGACGCATATTGACCACAGCTCCCATCAGGAGCCCTCCTGCACTTCCTCCCATGGCATACAAATGCTGAGAACTTGTCAGTTTTTCCTTTACTAGGTATGCTCCGCAATCGATGAAGTCGTTGAAGGTATTTTTCTTGTGTAGTAGTTTGCCCTGGTCATACCAGCTTCTTCCCAGTAGCTGCCCCCCTCTGATGTGTGCTATCGCAAAAACAAATCCGCGATCAAGCAGGCTTATTCTGGCACTGCTGAAGGTCGGATCTACGGTGATGCCATAAGACCCGTAGGCATAAAGAAGGAGGGGCGTGTGTTCTCCAGGCTGTGTGTCTTTGTGATAAACCAGTGATAGTGGAATTTGTACACCGTCTCTTGAAGGTATAAAAAGTCGCTTGGTCAGGTAATCTTCGCTATTAAACCCGCCCAGTACTTCCTGTTGTTTGAGCAATGTTTTTTCCCGCTTAAACACATGGTAATCAAAAGTAGAGGGAGGAGTGGTCATGGACTGGTATCCAAAGCGCAGCAATGGGCTGTCCATGTCCCGGTTGACAGAGACATAGGCAGTGTAAGCCTCTTCTCCAAAATCAAGGTAGTGTTCCCTGCCTTCTTTGTTGTTGAAAATGCGCAATTGCGTCAATCCTGCTTTCCGCTCTTCCAAAACCCAGAAATCCCGGAAAGGCTCTATGCCTTCAAGCAATACATCCGCTCGGTGGGGAATAAGTTCTTTCCAGTGGGTTTTGTCAGTTTGGTTTTCCGGACAAGTCATTACCTTGAAATTGGTGGCGCCATCTGTATTGCTGATAATCAGCCATTCCCCGTCGCGATGGTCAATCTGGTATTCATGTCCTCTTTGTCTGGCGGTAAATTGCCTTGGCGGGAGCTCAGGTTGGTCGGTGGGGATCAAATAATAATCGGAGGTGATGGTCTGGGCACAACCAATGATGATGTATTTTCCTGATTTACTCCTGTAGGCGTAGGTCAGGAAAGTATCGTCGGTTTCGTGATAGACTTCTGTGTCTTCTGACACCGGGTTGTTCAGTTGGTGTTTTTTTATCTTCTCGTGTCTGAGTGTTTGAAGGTTTTTACAAGTGTAAAAGAAAGTTTGGCTGTCGTTTGCCCAAGCTGCTCCTCCCGAAGTATGGGGGATGGCCATGTCTGTAATTTCTCCACTAAGCAGATCTTTGAGGTGGAGGGTGTAGAGTCTGCGAGATACGGTATCCACTCCGAAGACCAACCAGCGGTTGTCAGGGCTGACAGAGATTCCGGAGACGTCGTAGTATTCATGCCCTTCTGCAAGTTCATTTACATTGAGCAATATTTCTTCTTTGGCCTCCAGGTTGTCTTTTTTTCGGGTGTACACCGGGTATTCCCTGCCTTCTTCGTAGCGGGTGATATAAAAATAGCCATTGTAGAAATAGGGTACCGATTGGTCTTCTTGCTTGATGCGCCCCAGCATTTCTTCGTACAGATTGTCTCTGAACGCTTTTTCTTCTGAAAGAAAGGCTTCGAGGTAATCATTTTCTGCTTTGAGATAATCGATTACCTCTGGGTTTTCCCTGTCATTCAGCCAAAACCAAGGGTCCGTGCGCCGGTCGCCATGGATTTCAAGAACTTGAGGTATCTTTTTTGCCTTGGGTACATCAGGCATTTTCATAATTAGCTCTTTTGGTTTCCACACAATGATAATACAAATTGTGCAGGGTCAAAAAGGTGCCGCAGTTAATTTGTCACCTCTTCGAATAGTTTTCTGTTGAGCTGTTGCAACGCTTGTGTTTTAGCAGATTCCGGAATCAGAATTGACAGGTTGTTTTGGCTTCCGCCATAGGAAACCATTCTAACAGGGATGTCTTCCAGGGCAGCAAAAATTTGTCTGGTAAAGCCTGCATGTTTGTCGAGCTGGTCTCCAACAATGCAGACAATGGACTGATTGTCCTGACAGGTAATTTCTCCATACGGTTCCAGAGCCTCTATGATGCCCGGAAGTTGGCTTGTATCGTCTATGGTAAGGGAAACTGCCACTTCGGAAGTAGTAATCATGTCTATCGGGGTACGGTAAATTTCAAATACTTCAAAAACTTTTCGGAGGAAGCCATAGGCATTGATCATGCGACCTGAGCGAATCTGGATAGCAGTAATTTTGTCTTTGGCAGCAATGGCAGTAATGACTCTTCCTGAGGAGGCTTCGGAAATAAGGGTACCTGGAGTTTCAGGTTGAAAGGTGTATTTAAGTCTGATGGGTACGCCTGTTTTTTCTGCGGGCAATACACAGGAAGGGTGTAGAATTTTTGCTCCAAAGTAGGCTAGTTCTGCTGCTTCCCGATAAGACAATTGACGGATGGCAAAGGTATCCTCAACAACGCGGGGATCGTTGTTGCGCATGCCGTCTATATCGGTCCAAATTTGTACCTCTTTGGCATTAATGGCAGCTCCTACGAGGGTGGCGGTATAATCACTTCCTCCGCGGTTCAGGTTGTCAACTTTGCCTTCATGGTTTTTGCAGATATAGCCCTGAGTGATAAAGCAATTGATTGATGGGTTCATTTCCAGTAAAAAGGACAATTCCGAGGTCAGGTAGTCCATGTCGGGTTCTCCTTTGGCATCTGTGCGCATGAAATCCAGCGCGGGAATCAACTGACAGGCTATGTTTTTTTGCGCAAGCAACAATGCAAAAAGGGCTGTTGAAAGCAATTCTCCCTGTGCAAGGATGCTCTTTCCTATTGTTCCTGTGAACGGCCGGGTAAGTTGTTGTGCCAGGAACTGAAAATGATCGTTGATTATTTTTTTTGCCGCAGGCTGTGCAGCCGGAAAATCATTGAATAGTTCGCGGATAAACTTTTCATACTGAAGTCTCAGGTTTCCTAATTGTTGGGAGGCAGTAGATATATCTTGTTTGAGAATGGTATCGGCTATGAGTTGGAGGTGATTGGTGGTGCCGGCCACGGCCGAAAGGACAACAATGGCAGGTTCGTCCAGGTTGATGATGTCAACCAGGCTTTTCATGCGCTCGGGGCTTCCTACTGATGTTCCGCCAAATTTCAGGACTTTCATTCGCTTTTTTTTGCAAATAAACGGGCTTTCTTGTTTTTGTGTAATTTTTTTCGGAAATTAAACCACGATTTCACAAATTGTTAAATAATTAACAATGAGAACCGTTTCTGAGTTGATACAGCAAGAACTCAATCGTTATCCCTTTTTGATGGAAGCCCTGAGCGAAGGCTTGATTAATGTTTCTGCCTTGGCGCGTAACCTGCAACCCGTCATCTCCAAAGCAGCGGGCAAAGAGGTAAAGGAGGGAGCTATTGTGATGGCCATCAATAGGCTTCCACATGGAGGACTTCATTTTATCCAGCGCGAAATTCAGGCTTTTGCTCGCCAGCTGACAGACATCCGGGTACGTTCCAATTTGCTTGACTATACCTATATGAATTCTGAGAGTCTGATTCGAGCCCAGGCGGTATTGCTTTCTCATGTGGGAGAACAACCGAAGTCTTTCTGCACTTATTCACAAGGGGTTGCGGAGACGACCATTGTGATTTCAAGTGGTTTTGAAAACCTTATGCAGGAACTTTTTCGGGGGGAAACCCTGATTGATCTCAGTCGCAATCTTTCTGCGGTCAGTCTGATGCTTCCGGAGGCCAATCGAAGTCTTTACGGAATTTATTATTACATCCTTAAAGATCTGGCCTGGCAGGGAATCAATGTAGTAGAGCTCATCTCTACTTCCAATGAATTTACCATATTGGTGGAGGACAAAGATTTGGATCAGACTTTCTCAACTATGGTTAATTTGAGAAAGGTCTAAACAAATCTTTTGTTATTTTTGCGGAAATTAACCAAAATCAAATTGTTGTGGGAAGAGCATTTGAATATCGCAAAGCAACCAAGTTCGCCCGCTGGGACAAAATGTCCAAGGCTTTTACCAAGGCCAACAGGGAAATTACCATTGCTGTAAAGGGAGGTGGGCCCAGCCCGGAATACAACGCCATGTTGAGAAGGGCTATCCAGAATGCCAAGGCTGTGCAGATGCCCAAGGATAAAATTGAAAATGCCATCAAAAAGGCAACTTCCAGGGATGCCGAAGATTTCAAGGAAATTGTTTATGAAGGAATGGGGCCTCACGGCGTAGCAGTTGTGGTGGAAACAGCTACGGACAACCCTACCCGGACGGTTGCCAATATCCGAGCCGTTTTTAAGAAAAAAGGAGGGAGTTTGGGCACCCAGGGGATGCATGATTTCATTTTTGACCGGAAGGGTGTTTTCAATGTTCCTATTGCAAGTATAGAGGATCCTGAAAACTTTGAATTGGAATTCATCGATCATGGCCTGGAAAAAATGGAACTGGACGAAGAGAAAAACCAATACCTGCTTTATGTAGATTTTCCCGATTTTGGAAAAATGTCAGAAGCCTTGGAAAATGCTAATATCGAAGCTGAAAAATCAGAAGTGCAGCGCATCCCAACCATCCTGAAAGAAATTCCGGACGACCAGCTGGATGAGGTACTGGATTTTGTGGATGCCCTGGAACAGGATGACGACGTCCAAAATGTATTCCATAACCTTGCGTAAGTAGTGAACGGTGAACGGTAAACAGTGAACGGTAAACAGTGAACGGTCCTTCCCTAAATAGAGTTGGTACTCGTTACTGAAATACTTTGCCACCTTCGGGGATTTGATAGATTATTATTGCCCAAGGCCAATGGCCAATTGCCAGTGGCCTTTTCCGCTCACTGTTCACTGTTCACTGTTCACTGCTCACTGCTCACTGCTCACTATCAAGCACCTGGCATACCCTCTCGATCTCTTCCATAGACACATCCAGGTGAGTAACCATGCGTACTGTCTGAGGCCCGAATGCAACAGCTTTGACTCCTTTCGCTGCCAACACAGCCAAAAAACTTTCAGCCGTGTGAGGAGCCTCCACGTCGAAGATGAGGATATTCGTTTTGACAGGTCTGACCTGACTGACAAAAGGCAATTGTTGTACCGCTGCGGCTAACTTACGAGCCTTTTCATGATCTTCTCTGAGGCGCTCCACATGGTGATCCAGCGCATATATTGCCGCAGCTGCCAGATACCCGGCCTGCCTCATACCTCCCCCCATAACTTTCCTGAATCGCCGGGCTTCAGCAATAAACTCCTGCTCTCCGAGCAACAGAGATCCTACCGGAGCACCCAGACCTTTGGACAAACAAACTGAAACACTATCAAAAAGAGCACCGTGGTCAGCGGGAGATTCTCCTGTTTCTACCAGGGCATTGAAAATTCTGGCTCCGTCCAAATGAAAAGCCAGGCCTTTTTCCTTACACAAATCACTGATCGCCTTCACCTCATCCAGGGTATAGTAGCTCCCCCCTCCTTTGTTGCAAGTATTTTCAATTACCACCAGACGGCTTACAGGGAGCCAGTCAAATCTGGGTTTTATAGCAGCCGCTACCTGTGGAGCATTGATTTTCCCTTCAGGGCCTTCCAACAAATTGACTCCTATGCCTGAGTTGAAGGCATAGCCAGCCGTCTCATACTGATAGATGTGGGAATAGCTATGGCAAATGACCTCATCCAGTGGTCTCGTATGTACCTTCAGGGCTATCTGATTGGTCATGGTTCCCGAAGGACAAAAAAGTCCTGCTTCCTTTCCAAACATATCAGCAGCCTTCTCTTCCAAGGCACGAATGGTAGGATCTTCGCCAAAAACATCATCGCCTACTTCCGCCCCCATCATGGCATTCAACATATCGGGAGTAGGTTTCGTAACGGTATCACTTGCCAGGTTGATCATGGTCAGTTAAAAATTTTTAATGTTGATAAATCCCTCAAAAACGAGCTTGGCAGGGCCACAAAGCCAAATATCCTCAAACCCCTCGGCAGTCCGTGTGAATTTCACTTCCAGCTTGCCCCCCTTCGTAAGAATTGCTACTTCCCTTTTTCCCATTTTATCCTCTTCCATCGCCATACACAAAGCTGCAGCCGTCACTCCGGTACCACAGGAAAGCGTTTCTGCTTCCACTCCACGTTCGTAAGTAGCAACATTCAAACCCTCTGGAGTTTGTTGCACAAAATTCACATTGGTACCAGAAGGCTGAAACTCATCCGACCAGCGAATCCGTTTCCCTTCACTAGCCACATCTACTGCTTTCAAATCTTTGACAAAAGTCACATAATGCGGAGAACCCGTATCCAGGAAATAATGGTCACCGGCGTGCCAGACCTCCTGCACCCGATTCATTTTCAGTTCTACCCAGTCCGGCCGGAGTATATGGGCATCGTGCAGCCCATCCACAGCACGAAAACGGCAGGTCCCCGAGACCAGTCCCAGGTGGTGAGCAAAAGCCACCAGACAGCGTCCCCCATTGCCACACATCGTTCCTTCTCTGCCATCAGCATTGAAGTAACGCATCGTAAAGTCCACCCCGTCTTCCTGTTCCAATAACATCAACCCATCTGCTCCAATTCCGAATTTCCGATCGCACAACTGCCGGATCAGCGCCTCATCATCCGCATTGAGCACGGATACCCGGTTGTCAATGATTACAAAATCATTGCCAGCTCCCTGGTACTTGAAAAATTTTGTATTGGCCATAATATTATCTTAAACTATCAATAGGCTGCATAATTCCCCCCATGTCCGCCCCCTCGAAAACGGGTAGCCCCAACACAAAATGTCGGTATAAAATCATAGCTAGCAATACCGTCAAGAGTGCCAGACCGAACCAGGAGAATTTCCAGCCCCAGATATTGCCGATGTATTCCTTGTCGAAAGCATCATCGGGATGTGGTTTTTTCTGATTTTCCATGTTGAGAAAGTCCTTTTTGCAGATAATTATACAATCAGCAGTTAAAAGTATAAAAATATAATTTAAGGTGATTGCCGGCAACAAATGAGAATGTATCAATAATTTAGAATGGTGTTTCAGGACCGTTTTTCAAATAACCCATTCAGATCCATGAACCCGGAGACAGGGTGGGTGTTCAGGTACATTGAAACGGCTGATTACAACAAAACAAACAGATATCCCTCATATTTTGAACAAACAATAGCTGTAGCTGTGTTATTTTGAAGTATAAAAACGTATTTTAACCGGGTTTTATATGGCTGTTAAGAAACCTCCTTCGCTATGAAAAAACATGGACTTACCTTCATTTCATCTGTTCTGAGCGCTTTGCTGGCCATTTTTATTTACGACAGCATGCAACAACCTCAGGAAGTCATCATCCGCGAAACGGTAGCTGCCCGTTATGCCAATCTGGCAAGCTCAGATCCACTGTCCACACCACCTGTTGCAGCAGAGTTTCGTGCCGCTCCCAACAATTTCATCAAAGCAGCGCAAGCTGCCACTCCAGCCGTGGTAAACATCCGAAGCATCCAGAGCAACAGCAGGTTTGATTTCTGGGGACGCAACAACTGGGAAGGTTCTGCCGGCTCAGGTGTCATCATCTCCGGCGATGGTTACATTGTCACCAATAACCACGTAGTGGAGGGAGGAACGCTAATCGAAGTAACCCTGAATGACAAAAGAAAATACGAAGCCCGACTTATCGGTTCGGATCCTTCCACAGACCTGGCATTGCTTTCCATTGAAGAAAATGGACTTCCCTTTCTAACTTTTGGTGATTCCGATTCTCTCTATACCGGAGAATGGGTGCTGGCAGTAGGCAACCCCTTTAACCTCGAATCAACTGTTACAGCGGGCATCGTGAGTGCCAAAGGACGAAGTATAGACATCCTCGACAGACAAGACAGAATCGAATCTTTCATACAAACCGATGCAGCGGTCAACCCCGGTAATAGTGGCGGTGCTCTGGTCAATACCAATGGCGATCTAATAGGAATCAATACCGCCATCATTACCCGAACCGGAAAATACGAAGGCTATTCCTTCGCAGTCCCTTCGAACCTGGTGCAAAAAGTTATCAAAGACCTCAGAGATTTTGGTGCTGTTCAGAGAGGAGTACTAGGTGTCTTCATAGACGAAATAAGCAGCGAAAGAGCCGAAATGCTCAAATTGCCGGCTGTGGCAGGAGTTTATATCACCAAGGTCACTCCAGGCAGTGGTGCTGCCGATGCAGGCCTGAAAACAGGGGATGTCATCATACGCATCAATGGAGTTACAACCAATACCCTTCCGGAAATGCAACAACAGGTAGGACTCTACCGTCCGGGAAATACCATTCGCGTGACTTATTTCCGCGATGGAAAGGCAGAAGAACTAAACGTTACTCTTAAAACACTGGCCAGCAATTCGTATTTCTCCAATGAAAATGATGAAGATGCCCTCAGAAGCATAGGATTTGAAGTCCGGGATCTTTCAACAGAAGAAATCCGCCAACTCAAAGTTTCCGGGATAAAAGTCATCAGCATCTTCAAAGGGAGTTCAATCGAGGAAACCAATATGGAAGCTGGTTTTATCGTAACACATCTCAACGGACAACCCGTAGATGGCAAAACTACTTTCATAGAACTACTCAGACGGGAAAAGGGAAAAGTCATGCTGGAAGGCATTTACGAAAGTTACCCCGGAGAGTACGGCTATTCCTTCGTATTGGAATAGCACCAATCAAAACTTTATGCCGCATCCAATGTTTTTATGGCAGTAGATGGAACAATCATGCCCACTACCAAAAATAAAACCATGTCCGGAATTACGTTAGAACGACGCCAAAATGAAGACCACATGAAGCTGCTGCTGAGCAAGCTGCAGCACCGGTTGGACATCATCAAAGCCGGAGGTGGGCAAAAGAAAATCGACCAGCAACACCAGCAGGGTAAGATGAGTGCCCGGGAGCGCATAGCCGCCTTACTAGACGAGGACAGCCTTTTCATGGAAATCGGTTCCTTTGCAGCTTATGAGATGTACCCCGAATACGGCGGCTGCCCCGCAGGAGGTGTTATCACAGGCATAGGCCGCATCTCAGGCAGGCTCTGTGTGGTGGTAGCCAATGACGCTACCGTAAAAGCCGGTGCCTGGTTTCCGATCACCGGCAAAAAGAACCTTCGGGCACAAGAGATTGCCATGGAAAACCGACTGCCCATCATTTATCTGGTGGACAGTGCTGGCGT
The DNA here is from genome assembly GCA_023268675.1 of Saprospiraceae bacterium. GTDB lineage: Bacteria > Bacteroidota > Bacteroidia > Chitinophagales > Saprospiraceae > JALQTV01. The sequence goes on from JALQTV010000062.1 coordinate 12,154, forward strand.
ATTCCTCCCCATGCAGGATGAAATTTTCGCCGATAAAGAACACTTTGGCAGAATATTTCGCAACAACGCCCGACTTTCGAGTATGGGCATCCCTCAAATTGCTGCCATCATGGGAAGTTGCGTCGCCGGTGGTGCCTACCTGCCCATCATGTCCGATGAAGCTCTCATCGTCGAAAATACCGGCTCTATTTTTTTGGCAGGGCCATACCTCGTCAAAGCAGCCATCGGAGAAGAAGTGGACAAGGAAACACTGGGTGGAGCTCATACGCATGCCAGCATTTCCGGCATCGCAGATTACAAAATGCCTGATGATGCAAC
>JALQTV010000063.1:0-12143 GCA_023268675.1 Saprospiraceae bacterium
TACATATAATAGGCGGCGGAATCATAGGTTTATCCAGCGCCTGGTATCTCAGACAGGAAGGGTTCGACGTTACAGTCATTGACGAGTCAGACCTCCAGGAGGGCACCTCCCACGGCAATGCAGGTATGATAGTACCCAGTCATTTTATGCCACTGGCGGCTCCCGGAGTGATTGCTCAGGGCATCAAATGGATGTTTAACGCCAAAAGTCCTTTCTATATAAAGCCCCGTCTCGACCTGGAACTGCTGCAATGGCTCTGGACTTTTTATCGCTCCTGCTCTCACAAACATGTAGAACAGTCCATGACTGTTCTGCGTGACTACAATAAATGGAGCAAGGAGTTGTACCGGGAATTGGCAACACAACCTGAATTTGCTTTTGCTTTCGAACAAAAAGGCATTCTGATGCTTTTTAAGAGCGCTAAGGCAGAAGCAGAAGAGTTTGAATTGGCAGAACAGGCAGAAGCGTTGGGAATAGAAACCAACAGGCTGTCTGCTGCCGAGGTACAGGCTCTCGAACCGGGAATAAAAGTGGATGTGAGAGGTGCTGTGCATTATCCCGGAGACGCTCATCTCTATCCCAATCTTCTCATCCGCCAGTTAATTGCTGCGCTAAAGGAAAAAGGGGTACAGTTCGTCACAGGATCCCGGGTCACTGATTTTAATACTCAGAATGGAAGCATAAGCAATATCTTATTAGACAACGGGCAGATAATGCCAGTCGACAAGATCCTGCTGGCAGCCGGAAGCTGGAGTGCCCGACTCTTGAAGCGCATCGGGATAAAAATGCTGTTGCAGGATGGAAAAGGCTATTCGGTCACCCTGCCCTCTCCCGAAAAACGGCCTTCTATCCCGGCACTCTTGATAGAGGACAAAGTAGCTGTCACGCCAATGGGCAAGGATCTTCGTATAGGCGGGACACTGGAAATCAGCAACCTATCTCCAAAAATAAATCCACTCAGATTTCAGGGAATTATGGAAAGCATTCCCCGCTATTACCCTGAACTACATCCTGACCAAAAAGATTTGTCTAAGGTTTGGCATGGCTACAGACCCTGCTCGCCCGACGGCATGCCTTATGTAGGCTTTGCCGAAAAGTACAGCAATTTGTGTATTGCTACAGGACATGCCATGATGGGGTTGAGCCTGGGACCGGCAACGGGTAAAATGGTGGCAAATCTGTTTACCGGGGCAAAAATGCCCATGGATATTTCCAAGCTTAGTCCGGAACGGTTTTAGCAACCTTTTTATCGGTCTTGTAGTTAATAAGGCAACTGCTTTAAGCAGCCATGCACTGTCGAACTAATTCATAGCAATGACCACACCCGAATCTTATTTCAGAGAGCTTCTGGCTTTGCTGGAGATAGAAAAAAAAGCTGACCTGAGCCAGCACAAAGAGTTTATAGAAAAACTCTCGCTGGAACAAAGAAAAAAGAAAGGATATACCTGGTACCCCCTTCAAATTATTAAAAAAGGCTTCACCTACGGGGATCGGGCCTACGTACTGGTTGAAAGAACCACTCTTTTGGATGAGCCCCACCAGATGAAAGCAGGTCATACTGTGCGTTTATTTACGATGCAACCTGCCGTACGGCAGTCGGAGCAAACAGGGGTCCTGCAATATGTGGACAAGAACCGAATGAAGGTCATTCTCAACAACAAGGATTTACCGGATTGGATTGACCTCGGACAGATAGGCGTGGAGCTGATGTTTGATGAGCGTACCTACAAGGAGATGGAACAGGCACTAAAAACACTCATGAAGCCCGGCAATGGCCGCCTGAGAGACCTGGTGAGGGTGTTGACAGGACACGCTGAGCCTGTTTTTCGACAATCTTCCCGGATACTTCCCGATGATTTTGGTGGACTGAATGTTTCGCAGCTGGCTGCTGTAAAGCATATATTCAATGCTCAGGACCTGGCACTGGTTCACGGACCTCCGGGAACAGGGAAAACAACCACCTTAGTGCAGGCAGTGAAAGCTTTGAGTGAAGAAGAATCGGGGATTCTGGTGGCTGCACCCAGTAACACGGCGGTAGATTTGCTTACAGAGCGCTTGGTGGAAGCAGGGTTGAGGGTTGTCAGGATAGGAAACATTTCCCGCCTGGATGAAAAAGTTATGGAAAGCAGCCTGGAGGTTCAGCTTTCAGCTCATCCGGAGGCAAAAAACATCCGAAAAATAAGAATACAGGCTGCAGAGAGCAGAAAAGCAGCTTCCCGATACAAACGCAACTTCGGTTACGAAGAAAGGGAGGAACGGAAAAGATTGGTTCAGGAAGCAAAAGAAATGTCCGCATGGGCCAATCAACTGGAAGATCGCCTGGTTCAGCAGATTCTTGAATCAGCTCAGGTCATTACTTGTACTTTGGTCGGGGCAGCACATTCCCTGTTGGATGGTTTTCATTTCCGGACCGTTTTCATTGACGAAGCAGCCCAGGCGCTGGAACCTGCCAATTGGATACCTGTACTGAAAGCAGATAGGGTAGTGCTTACCGGAGATCCCTGCCAACTGCCACCGACAGTTAAGTCCGGCGAAGCCGCCAAAAAGGGATTGGACAAGACTTTGATGGAAAAACAGCTGGAGTGGCAACGCAATTCAGCGATGTTGCAAACCCAGTACCGGATGCATCAACACATCATGGGCTTTTCCAATAACTGGTTTTACGACAACAAACTGGAAGCGGCCCCTGAAGTGCGGGATCACCGTTTGACTGCTCCGGACAATCAGGCTCTTGTTTTTATTGATACTGCAGGGTGTGGCTTTGAAGAAGAAACCCGAGAGCCCAATCAAAGTAAATTCAACAAAGGAGAATGTCATATTGTGTACGAGCACATACACAGTCAGTACAAGGACTTTCCCTCTGAGTTAATTCCGGAAATCACCATTGTTTCTCCCTATATGGAGCAGGTACTTGTGATGAGACAGTTTTTGGAAGAACTGCCGCTGATATCTGAGATGCCACTCACGGTAAGCACCATTGATGGCTTTCAGGGGCAGGAACGCGATGTCATTTACATCTCGCTGGTAAGATCAAACGATAAGGGAAAGATAGGTTTCCTTTCGGATATACGCCGGATGAATGTTGCAATGACGAGGGCGCGGAAACAACTGGTCGTGATAGGAGACAGCAGTACGATAGGCCAGCATCCGTTTTACCAGGCATTTTTAGAACACTGTGATGCAAGTGGGGCTTACCGGACGGCCTGGGAATATATGAGTTATTGAGGGGCAAAAAAAATGCCGAAAGCGATTGACTACTTTCGGCATTTTATAGGATTTGGGTATAAAATTAATCCGGACGCTTTTTAGCGGAGTAGTTAACCCGCAGCTGACCTGATTTACGCAATTGTGTCTTAACATCCTGCACAATACCCATGGTTACTTCTCCATCTACACGTAGAGAGGAAGTAATACGTGGGCGCTTGGCTTCCGGAACCTTGATTTTGTGTTTTTCAAGGAAAAGGGGAATTTCAGCCACTGATGCGAACTTGTCACCCAATTGAAGTCTCGGTTTAGTACCGTACACAGCTTGAAATTTCTGTGTGGGCCGGCCGATGTAGAGGTAATTTACCAGTGATTTTTCTTCAAGTTTTGTCAACTGTGTAGCGTACGGCGTACTCACTTTAACTTTAAGTTCGGAGTCACGAAGTACGGTTACAACCATGAAGAAGAACAAAAGCATGAAGATGATATCTGGAAGCGAAGCCGTTGAAACCTCGGGGGAAGCACTACCTCTCTTTTTTGAAAACTTTGCCATAATGGTTCATTTTTTTGGTCAAAAAATTGAGTTATTATTCCTCACCGAAATTCGTTGGTTCTGCTTCGGAAAGAATCATTGGAATGTCCTCTTTGATCGTCCTTCTGTAAGCGACCGGTAGTTCCTCGCTGTAAGCTACTCCGTATCTTCTTTGGCACAACTCGTCCCAAAGTTCGTCGTAAGCACCTTTCAGTTCGTTGTAAACGGCGAGGTAAGTTTTGTAGTTGGTACCCCGGTCGTTTTTAAGAGAAATGATCGCTTTCTTGGGGCTTTCAGACATGTTTTCCAGTTGTCCCGGATTCATGATGAACTCCTTGGCGTTCTCGCGAAGATTCTCTATATCCATAGGTTCTCCTCTGACGAGCAACTGATTTTGCGCATTTACCAGAACAGAATAAACGTTTCTGGTTTTTAGTTTTGCAATATCAGGTTCTTCGTCGGACCATGGTGGAAGCTTAACGAGGATACCTTTATCTTCAACGATAGTAGTCGTAACAAGGAAGAAGATCAAGAGCAAGAAAGCAATATCAGCCATTGAGCCCGCATTGATTTCATTTTTCATTCTATCTCTAGAACTTTTCTTTGCCATAGCTCAATTATTTAAATAAGTTACGAATTTCAGCAACTACAAATGAAAGGGCAGCCACTGCAACCAGTATACCTACTGTTGTAATGGAACCGCCTATAAATTTAAGATTGCCGGAAGTAATGGTACCGTTTCCGGAAGATTCAAACTTCTCAATAGCACCTTTGATGCTGGGTTCAAGTGACTCAAGGTCTCCACTGGAAGTATTGATAGCAATGACGTACAATGCCACCAATACACCGAAACCCAAAAGTCCTTTAGCTGAGCCCTTGATATTGGAAAGAACCTGGAAGATACCGAAGCCTACCATTGCGATAGCTGTAACTGCAATTAGCAGGTAAGCTCCGCTTAGGCCGAAATCGAATATACCTGTTTCATACTTGGTATCTGAGTACTCATCGAAGGTATCCAATCCTGAGAAAATACTCAGGATGAAGATAGCCACGACACCTATCCCAAGTAGAAAGGCAGCTGCTTGACCGTTTTTTACTAAAAATTTATACATAGTTTGTCGGTGTTTCGCTTATTTTTTAAATACGTTATTTGTAGCCATGATGTCAACAAGAGAGATAGAAGCATCTTCCATTTTGTTAACAATTCCGTCGATTTTGTTTACAATGTAATTGTAGAAAATCTGAAGAAGGATAGCTACAACAAGACCAAATACCGTAGTCAAAAGGGCCACTTTGATACCACCGGCAACAACTGATGGAGAAAGGTCACCCACCGCTTCGATACGGTCAAACGCTTGGATCATACCAATTACCGTACCCATGAAACCAAGCATCGGTGCGATAGCGATGAAAAGAGAAATCCAAACCAATCCTTTTTCCAAAAGACCCATTTGAACACTACCATAAGAAACGATAGCTTTTTCAACAGCTTCAGGACCTTCGCCAGCGTTTTTCAATCCTTCATAAAGGATGCTTGCTGTGGGGCCAGGAGTTGCTTTACAAACTTCCATTGCACCATTAACATCACCGTTGGCAAGGTTGTCATTGATTTTTTTCAACAACTTGTCGGTGTTGGTAGTAGCAATGTTAAGCGTGATGATACGCTCGATACAGAATGCCAATCCAAGAATCAAACACACCAATACGAAACTCATGAAACGCCAGTCACCATCGATGAAATATCTTTTCATCACCTGGTAGCCTGATACTTCTTCATCAGATGAAGATTCGCTTGAAGCAGCTACGGGAGCAGGAGCTGCTTCCATAGGAGCGGCCTCTTCCATTGTAGCTTCTTCTGATACAGTTGATTCTTCGCTAGTTGCTTGTTCGTCAGTTTCTTGTGCGTATAGAGCAGAGAAAGAAAATACTGCCAAACCAAAAACAAACAGTAATGCAAATAATTTTCGCATAGTCAATAGGTTTTACGATTGTTGTTTAAAGTTAATTATGCTTTAATAGAAATGATTCCTACTTCAGGGGCCAGATACCCGGATCCTTTTCCGGGCCTGACTTGTATTTAGAATACTTGCGGAGAGAGAGGGATTCGAACCCTCGATACCGTCTCCGGTATACACGCGTTCCAGGCGTGCCTCTTCAACCACTCGAGCACCTCTCCGTTGGTTCAGGTTGAACAAAAATAACTATTCAACGCTTTTAAACAATACACTGTGTCACAAAAATTGTAAAAAGATACAATAATTCAAAATTTTTAAACTCATAGCCCCGGACTACAACTCTATTTTTTGGGGCTTTCAAGCCCCGGGCTACTTTCGTTTTTGTCACTCAGGCCAAACAGCGCTTTCGCGTTTGCCGTCGTTTTTTTCGCAACCTCTTCAATATCAATGCCTAAAATGTCGGCTAATTTTTCGGCAACTATTTTTGTATAACTGCTTTCGTTTCTTTTTCCGCGGTAAGGAACGGGTGCAAGGTAAGGAGCATCTGTTTCAAGTACAAGATAATCCAGCGGGATGTGAGGGATCACCTGATCCATTCCCGCCTTTTTAAAGGTCAAAACTCCCCCTATTCCCATGAGAAACCCCAGGTCCATAATGGCTTTTGCCTGTGTCACAGTTCCGGTAAAGCAATGGAAGATTCCCCTTAGGTTTTTAGCTTTCAAGGGTTGTAGTAATCCAATGATAAGGTCTATCGATTCCCTCGAATGAATGACTATAGGTTTGTCCAGATCCATAGCCCACCTGACCTGCTGCAAAAATGCATCTTCCTGCTGCTTTTGATAGGTTTTGTCCCAATACAGGTCTACCCCTATTTCTCCTATGGCACAAAAGTTTACTTTGTCCAACCATGTTTTTACCCACTCCAACTCCTGAAGGTAATTGGCATCGACCGAACAAGGGTGAAGTCCCATCATAGGGTGAATGTGCTCAGGGTCAGTCGCAGCAAGTGCCATCATAGGTTCTACCGATTGATGGTCTATATTAGGTAGAAAAATATGCCTTACACCATTGTCGTATGCGCGTTGTACTACAGCTCCACGATCTTCGTCGAATTGTTCTGCGTACAAATGAGCATGCGTATCAATAAGTTCCGGATAATTTGTCGACAATTTTGCTGCAATTATGCGTTTAATTAATTTTTATCCACCGAAAACTAAGCAGAGATTGGTGAATTTCCATAGGTTGCGGAAGATTTAATTTTTTATTTATGGCAAAAAAGCAGCGATTTTATGTAGTCTGGAAGGGGCATACGCCCGGGATTTATGATTCCTGGGCCGATTGTCAGCGGCAAATCATGCATTTTGCAGGAGCTGTGTACAAGGCTTTTGACAGCCGGGCAGCCGCAAGTAAGGCCCTGTCAGAGGGACCGGCTAATTATGTGGGAGCTGCCGGCAAACCGGCAAAAAAGAAAACGGAGTTTGTTTCAAAAGCAGGAATCATCCAACATAGTATCGCAGTCGATGCTGCCTGCAGCGGAAACCCCGGGGTGATGGAATACCAGGGAGTGTATACGAAAAATGGAAAGCAGTTGTTTCATAAAAAATACAGTCTTGGAACCAACAACATCGGAGAGTTTCTGGCAATTGTCCACGCATTGGCCTACTGCAAAAAAGAAGGGGTCAACCTGCCAATTTATACCGATTCCAAAACTGCCATCAAATGGGTGCAAACCAAGAAATGCAAAACCCAATTGGAAGCCAATGCCCAAACGGCAGCATTGATGGAGGTAATTCATCGGGCCGAAGAATGGCTCAAAAAAAATACTTGGGATAACCCCTTGTTGAAGTGGGAAACCGAATCCTGGGGAGAAATCCCGGCAGATTTCGGCAGGAAATAAATAGGTTACTTACCAATAAATTTCATGGAATAGTCCGCTTTCACCCTGCCTTTTTTGATTTGTTCCAACTTACTTTTGAGCAAACGCTTTTTTATTGGCTTGAGGTGTTCGATAAAAAGAACGCCATCAATGTGATCGTATTCGTGTTGAATGACCCTGGCATTGATACCGGTAAAGGTCTGAGTGTGCTCAATAAAGTTCTCATCGAGGTACCTGATGCTTATCCCGTCAGGCCGGTCAACATCACCTGTTAGATCAGGTATGCTTAGACATCCTTCTTCATAGGAACAAAAATTATCAGTTTCCTGCAAAATTTCCGCATTGATAAATACTTTCTTGATTCCTTCTCCTGAAGTTTTTTCGTCCTTCATTTGTTCGGTGTCAACCAGGAAAAGGCGGATGGAAAGTCCAACCTGGGGAGCTGCCAGCCCCACTCCACCTGCATGGTACATGGTTTCCCACATGTCTTCAATGAGCTGGCTTAATCCGGGATAATCCGGCTGAATATCCTCGGCTTCTTTTTTCAAAACGGGTTGCCCATAGGCATATATTGGCATTTTCATCTGAGGTACTTAGGTTAATTTGGATAAATTGAATTGGTTCTATATATATATAAGGTATTTATCGTTTTTCTATCGAGTCCATGTATTGTTGAAGTATCAAAACAGCACTTACTTTATCAACGAGACTTTTGTCTCTCCTTTTTTTCTTCCTGGCTCCGCTTTGTAAGATTATCTTCTTAGCTTCTTCTGAAGTAAGGGTTTCATCCTGAAAAGCAAAGGTGACCGCAGGAAATTTTTTTGCAAGTTCCGCAGCGTAGTTTTTAATTTCGCCGAACAATTGTGCCGGGTTGCCATCCAGATGGTAAGGGAGGCCGAGTACAATGATGTCCACTGGTTCCACATCAAGATACGATTCAAGGTATTCGGTTAGTTTTTCTCTGGGAACCGTCTCCAGGCCGGATGCTATGATGCGGAGTGGGTCGCTAACTGCCACACCACACTTTTTTTGTCCATAATCAATGGCAAGTATTCGACTCATTAGGCTTAATTTTGAAACGCAAATGCAAAGTTAATTTTTCCGGACTTAAACGGGGGTCCTTACAGAAATTTGTTGCAAAAGGGAATTGTTAGCTACTTAAACGTTTTCCATCTGCAAAAAATAACTATTAGGCTGATCAACAGTTTTTCTAAAGAAATAATTCTATGCAGGATTTGATTGGTTTCGTACAACACTATGACTGGGGAGGTAAAAATTTTATTCCGGATCTTATTGGAGCGGAAAACACACATAATTTGCCATTTGCAGAATGGTGGTTGGGCACTCATCAAAAGGGACCCTCAAAGATCAAAGATAATTCCCCGGAAAGCCTGGAGCGTTATCTGAAACGACGTCCAGAAGCCTTGGGTCCAATAATCAGAGAAAGGTACAAAGGAAAATTGCCATTTTTGTTGAAAGTATTGGATGTTTCGGATATGTTGTCCATCCAGGCTCATCCGAATAGGGCAGAAGCGGAGAGGGGTTTTGCGCTCGAGGAAGAAAAAGGGATCCCAATAGATGCTCCAAACAGGGTTTTCAGAGATCCAAATCCCAAGCCGGAAATGATGCTTGCCTTGACAGAGTTCTGGTTATTACATGGTTTTAAATCCACACAGGAGATCATGGGTACACTGTCTGAAGTACCTGAGTTTAGGGAGCTTGTTCCAAAGGAACTGGACATAGCATCCCTTTATTCCGGAATCATGCAGATGCCGCAACACAAAGTCAATGCAATACTTCGACCGCTGGAACAGCGTTTGCTAAAGTTGAAATTTTCAGATAAAGGCCAACCGGAATACTGGGCAAAAAAGGCACTTACTACTTTTAAAAGGCAAAATGGAGACATCGATCGGGGGATTTTCTCTATTTTCCTGATGAATATTGTCAGGATGGTACCGGGAGAGGCAATTTTCCAGCAGGCAGGTGTCCTGCATGCTTATCTCGAAGGAGTAAATGTAGAATTGATGGTCAATTCTGACAATGTTTTTAGAGGAGGACTCACTGCCAAACATATTGATGTGCAGGCCTTGTTAGACCATATCCATTATGATGCGGTAATTCCGCGAATCACTCGCGGAGAAAAAAAAGATGCGATCGAAACGGTATTTCCTTCTGCGTTTCCTGAATTTGAACTGGCAGTTTGGGAGTTGGAAACATCTCAAAACAAAACTTATTCGAATCCTGATAGCTTAGCATTGTTTTTGGTGTTGGAAGGTAGTGTAGTGGCCAATGAACAGATCAGAGCAAGGGGAGCAGCTTTTCTCCTGGAAGCAGGCGAAGCCTTGAAGTTGACAAATGAATCTGCAAGCAAAGCAGTAATTGTCAGGGCGTATGTGCCTTCCTGAAAGACCTTTTTTTTAAGCGTTTACAGTAACTATTAAGCAGTCAAAAAACTTGAAAACAAACTTGTTTTCTTTGCGGTATCTTAGTATTGGGACCTTTGGGTGAAACACCAAAACTCTGGTTTCACGCATAGACCATAAAGCATTCCTTTTTAAAATTAAGATCAGAATACTTACTGAATAAATGCTGAAAAATTAAAAAAGGATCGCCATACAGACGATCCGTCATACACATGAGAAAACCACAAGCATATATAAAAGTAGCCTTAGCCAATTTGATTGAATTTTCAACCACTTCTCTTTCTATCGGGGCGCGTCATACCTGTCCAGATTAAACCTGGCAATTACTTCCCTTAGTTTTTGATAATATCCCGGATCCCTCGAGTACCTTTTTTCCTGAAGAGCACTTACCCAGCGCTCACTGTCCATGCCGTTTTGAAACAATTCAGGGAAGCGTTCTCGAAGCAAAAGACTGTGAGCCCTCCAATTCTCCCAGGCACTATTGAAATTTTTATCCTGGAATAATTGCCCGAAGTGATTGTTGCTTGTTTGCGTTAATTGATTAGCATCGGCATGGCTTTCGAGGATACCCATTGCCAGTTTTATACTAGCCGGAATGTTGAATTTTTTCATTTCTGCTTTTGCTACCTTTTCGAACCTTTTTATGTAAGCAAATACCTGGTCGTCAGTTAGCAAGTCCGGGTCTATCGGTTGCCAAAGAAGTTTTTCAGCCTTTTCTGCTCTTGCTGCTTCCATAGGAATTTCACCAATTCCGAGCGATGCATAATTGTTTTGGGTGGCAATGATAGCCTGGTTTTTTGGAGCAAAGCCGATTGAAAAACTAATCTCCTGTTGTTGGACCAGGTAAATGAAAAAACAGATCACAATGATTTTTAACCAACGTACCATAGCGGAAGCATTAAAAAGAAATCGGGAAGGAATGAGGTACCCGGGAACCTGGGAGACATCAGGCAAACTTTCCATTTGACTTTGTCGCTTTGTTTGGTTTGCAAGAACTATTCCCCTTTCAACCCTTAAAACAGGTTGATTGCTTATATTTTTCTTTTCCGGGAGTAATCTTGGACTCATTACCCAACCTTTCTTTGTTGTTTTAAAATTGCTATTGACCATACAAAAATAAACAAAATGTTTTTTAATGCAATGATTTTAAAACAAAAAATTTCAAATAAAATTCATCAATTTTTTTCGCCTGCTAAACTATGCCGGGTTCAGGTAGTTTTAATATCAGGTATTTTAATTAGCTTTCGGTAATTGTTTCCGGCAAATTCAATCTATGAACCACCTGAAAAACGAGTCAAGTCCTTATCTTTTGCAGCACGCCGGCAACCCGGTTGATTGGTATCCCTGGAATGAGGAAGCCTTCGAACGTGCCAAAAAGGAAGACAAACCCATATTGGTAAGCATTGGCTATTCGACCTGTCATTGGTGCCATGTTATGGAGAAGGAATCCTTCGAAGACCAGGATATTGCTTCCTTTATGAACCGTTTTTTCATCAACATCAAGGTGGATCGGGAAGAAAGGCCTGATGTAGACCATATATATATGGAAGCATGCCAGGCACTGACAGGTTCGGGAGGATGGCCTCTGAATGTTTTTTTGACCCCGGATGGTCGCCCCTTTTATGCAGGTACTTATTTCCCTCCTGAGCCTGTGAACAATAGGGCTTCCTGGATTCAGGTGCTCAAATATTTACGCGAAGCGTTTGCCGAGAAAAGGGATGTAGTGGAGGATCAGGCCAATCGCTTATTTGAGGTAATCCAACGTGCAGATGCCGTCTTTACAAAAGAGGATAAAAATCTGGAAGATCCTGGTACGGGACTTTTTCCACCGCCCTGGATCCACAAATTGTACCAGTCATTTGCTGATCGGATAGACAAAGTGCATGGTGGTTTTGATGGTGCTCCGAAGTTTCCGGCAACCATGTCGCTGGAGTTTCTCCTGGATTACCATCTTTTTACCAAAGAACAGGCAGCATTGGATTTCGTCGATTTTTCTCTCAAAAAGATGATTTTCGGAGGAATTTACGACCAATTGGGGGGAGGTTTCGCTCGCTATACTACCGATCGTGCCTGGATCGTGCCGCACTTTGAGAAAATGCTGTACGACAATGCGCTGTTGGTGAGTTTGTTGTCACGGATGTACCAAGTTACTG
>JALQTV010000063.1:12153-12408 GCA_023268675.1 Saprospiraceae bacterium
TGTTTATCTTGAGACCATTCGGGAGACCCTCGACTTTGTCGAAAGAGAAATGACTCATAAACAAGGAGGCTTTTATGCTGCATTGGATGCTGATTCAGAAGGAGAAGAAGGGAAATATTACGTTTGGGAGGAATCGGAAATCAAAGAGGTTCTGGGAGAGGATGCTGGTATCTTTTGCCGTTATTTCCAAGTATTGCCCGAAGGCAACTGGGAGGGTAAAAACATCCTTTACCGTCAAAAAGGGCTGCAAACTTT
>JALQTV010000064.1 GCA_023268675.1 Saprospiraceae bacterium
GGACGGATCAGAGGGAAGCTGACGCAAAAAAGAAAGACTTATGAGCATACAACTGGGAATCTTCCTGCTCTACTTTGCACTGGTATTTCTCATTGGCTGGTTTAGCCTGAAAAATACCCGTAGTGAATCCGATTATTGGATTGCCGGTGGAAAAATGGGTTGGCTCGTGGGAGGAGCTACCCTTTCAGCTACCCACACCAGCGCTGGTACCTTCATCGGCACCATTGGCGTCATTTATACTGCTGGCTGGTCCTTTGGCTGGCTGGTCTTCGCTGTAGTACTGGCATATTGGTTTATGGCAGCCTTTCTGGCACCCCGCTTTATCCGGGTAAAAGAACTTACCCTCCCCGCTTTTCTGCAGCGCCGGTATTACAGCAAAACTCCCAGGGGAGTAGCAGCTATCATCATCCTGATTGCCACCATGGTCTATATCCAGGCACAAATCATCGCAGGTGGGCTGGTAGCGCAAGTTATTTTTGGTATAGCACCCAAGACGGGCATGCTTATTTTCACCTTCATCCTGGTGGCATATACCATGATAGGCGGCATGATAGCCGTGGCTTATACCGATTTTCTGCAATTGATCATCATGGTCATCGGCACCCTGGTTGCCATCCCTGTAGCCATCAGCCACTTCGATGGGCTCCTGGATATGCTCATGGCTGCACAATACCTGCATCCTATCACTTTCACCTGGGATGGATTTTCAGGATCCCTGCTTTTCACCATGGGGCTGGCCTTCTTTCTGGGGGGCATAGCTACGCCTGAAAAACTCACCCGCCTGTATGCCATGCGCGACATGAGGACCATACGCAGAGCCATTCTGCTCACCATTATCCTGGTTACCACATTGAATCTTTCTGTTTTTCTCCTTGGAGTCGCCGGGATTTCCATGTTTCCCCTTTTGCCGAAAGGCGATCTCGCTATGCCAATGATTGCCAAGGCGCTCCTTCCCTCTTTCACGGGTACCATCATGCTGGCAGCCATTACCTCTGCTATGATGTCCACAGTAGATTCTTTGCTGCTGGTAGCCGGATCGGCACTTTCAGAAGACATTTATCAGACCTTTATCCATCCTGCAGCGAGTCAGAAAACCAGGATGCGGATTGCCAGAGCGGGCATTCTGATCACGGGGACGCTGCCGCTTGCAGCCATCTGGCTGGGCTGGGGACAGGGGGAACTGATACAATTTATCGTACTCCTCTTCACAGCACTCATGGCCTCCGGATTTTTTATGCCTGTAATGGGAGGTATTTGGTGGAAAAGGGCCACCAAAGAAGGTGCCATCGCTTCCATGATTGGAGGAGCTGGCATGACCTTTGTCTGGAAAATATTTGGCTGGGGAGGACTCGACCCCGTACTTCCGGGCTTCCTGACTTCTGCTGTTTTATTGGTATTAGTCAGCCTGCTGAGCCCTGCCCCCCCTGAAAAGGCCCTGGAACCCTACTTCAAAACAAGCCCATAAACCTTGAATATCCTTTACACACATATTGTTGTCCATCCGGGTGAACACAACAGGTTGGGTGATTACCTGGTGGGAAAAAGCATGCACCTGCCTTCCCGAAAGAGTGTGAAGAAAGCCATTGACCGCGGACAAGTGCTCTTAAACGGCCATACCGGAAGCACAGGTCTGAGAGTACAGGCAGGCGACCGGATTGATATCCTCGAAGCAATTACCCCTCTACCCAAAGTATACGACCTGAGCATACCCATAGTGTACGAAGATGACTACCTTGCCATCCTCAACAAGCCCTCCGGCATACCCGTGTCGGGCAACCAATTTCGCACCGTACAGCAAGCACTCCCAGCCAACCTGACTCCCTCTTCCTTCCCCGATGCACTGCAAATTCCACGCCCCGTTCATCGTCTGGACGCTGCCACTTCCGGCTTATTGTTGATAGCCAAAACGGCAAATGCTGCGGTCAAACTGGGACAGTTATTTGAAAAAAGGGCTGTTGCCAAAAACTATGAGGCCATCGTTATCGGAAACATGCCCGATAGCGGCACGCTGACATTTCCCATCGAAGGTCTGGAAGCCATCACCGACTTCCGCTGCATAGGACGGGTACCTTCCTTGTGCAACGAATGGCTCTCCTGGCTGGAACTTTACCCCAAAACAGGACGCACCCACCAACTCCGCATCCACCTTTCCAAATCCGGGCATCCCATCATGGGAGACAAAATTTACGGCACCCCGGGACAAGTGTACCTCGGAAAAGGGCTCTTCCTCTGTGCTACCGCCCTTGCCTTTACCCACCCGTTTACCCGCGAAGGGTTGGAGATAAGGATTGCGCCACCCAACAAATTTCACCTTTTGATGGACAGAGAACAAAGAAGAAGAGAGGCCTATCGAAATGACTGAACATTGAAAACAATAATTTTTTTATATTCGACTTCAACATTCATTCATTTTCAACAAAACGCATCATGCAAAATCATAGAACCAACTTTTTTGCCCTGTTATGCCTGGCTTTCCCAATCCTGGTATCGGCTCAAAAAATTCCGGCCAACAAACAGGCAATTATTGCAAGCATTGAAAAGCACCAGGACAAACTCATCGAAATGAGTGATCAGATCTGGGCTTATGCAGAGACAGCCCTGCAGGAGCACCAGTCTGCCAAAGTACTTGCCGACTATGCCAAAGCCAATGGATTCAAGATAGAAATGGGAGTGGGCGAAGTCCCTACAGCCTTCATCGCCACCTATGGATCAGGTAAACCTATCATAGGCATCATGGGAGAATTCGATGCCCTCCCGGGACTGTCTCAACAAGCTACCCCCGACAAAAAACCTCTCAACGAGGGAGAACCCGGTCACGGCTGCGGACACAATATGTTTGGCGTGGGCAGCCTGGGTGCAGCCATCGCTGTCAAAGAATTGATGGAGCAAGGAAAACTAAGCGGTACCCTCCGCTTTTACGCTACTCCTGCCGAAGAGACCATTGGAGGTAAGATCTACATGGCCAGAGCAGGTCTCTTTGACGACCTGGACGTTTGCCTCGACTGGCACCCACAGGCAAAAATCGCTGCCAGCACCCAAAGTTCACAGGCACTGATCGATTTCAGGGTGCAGTTTTACGGCAAAGCCGCACACGCCGCCTTTGACCCCTGGAACGGAAGCAGTGCTGTAGATGGACTGGAATTTTACACCCAGGGGCTGAACTATCTCCGCGAACACGTCCGACCTACCGTGTGGATTCACTACCTCATCGAGAAAGCCGGTGATGTGGTCAATGTAGTTCCCGAACATGCCAGCATCTGGACGCGTGTAAGAGATTCTCACAAAGAAGGAGTCGAAGTCCTGTTTGAAAGAGCCAAACAAATCGCTGAAGGTGCTGCAAAAATGGCCAATGTGGATTATTCGGTTCAACTGATCTCGGGAATGCACGAAATCATCGTCAACCGTACAGGAGCTGCAGTCTTGCAGAAAAACCTGGAAATGCTCGGGCCCATCACTTACACCGAAGAAGAAATTGCCTTCGCTAATAAAATTCAGGAAGCTACCGGCAAACCACAAATCGGCATAGACGGCAATATTTACCCACTTGAAGATACCAAACCGGATCCTCCGGGAGGCTCCACAGACGTGGGAGACATCAGCTGGATCGTACCCGAAATCACCCTCAGTGCTACCACAGCTCCCATTGGGACCCCCTGGCACTCCTGGGCAGTAGTTGCCTGCGGAGGCATGTCCATCGGCCACAAAGGACTGGTACTTGCTTCCAAATCATTAGGAATGACTATGGTAGATTTGTTTGAACAACCACAACTCATAGAAGCCGTAAAAGAAGAATTCAAAGAACGCAAAGGAGATAAGGTTTATACTCCTATGCTTCCTCCCGGTCCCCCACCGGTACCGAACAGCAAAAAATAATCCTACTTTCCTAAGCATGCGAGTCCGGATCAGCAACTGACCCGGACTCGCTTTTTCAATTGAAAAATTGCCTCCTATGCGCAACTTAGCCCTTATCCTACTTACCATTATCTACACGTTATTCTCCCCCATGAAATCAAACGGACAATTACTGAGTCAGCAAGAAATAGCCATCCTTACCAACACCCAGCTGCCCTCTGCCATACGCGAACTGAAAAGCTTCATGGAACTGCCCAACCTCAGCCGTAATATGGAGCACATCAGACAAAACATGAACTGGTGTCTGAAAACCTTTGACGATCTGGGTTTCAAAACGCAAGTACTGACTACCGACGGAGTGCCCTTCGTACTGGCAGAACAGTCCTACGGCAAAGAAAAAACCGTCCTTTTTTACCTGCAGATAGATGGCCAACCGGTAGATCCTGCCGAATGGGATCAGGAAGATCCCTTCAAACCCGTCCTGAAAAAACCTGATGGCGAAGGAGGATGGACAAGCCTACCCTGGTCTGCCATCGATGGAGCAATTGATCCTGAATGGCGTATCTTCGGCCGCTCTGCCTCCGACTCCAAAGGGCCGGCCATGTCCTTTATTACTGCACTCAAAATTATGACCAGAGAAGGCATGCCCCACGATTTCAATATCAAAGTGATCATGGATTTCCAGGAAGAAATCAGTTCCCCCAAACTTCCACTGACGGTCCAAAACCACAAAGAAGCCTTTCAGGCAGATATGCTGGTGGTCATGGACGGTGCCAGACACATATCCAACTTGCCTACGCTGGCTTTCGGCGCCCGAGGCATTGCTACTGCTACCCTGCGCGTTTTTGGGGCCAACAATGCACTTCACAGCGGCCAGTATGGCAATTTTGCCCCCAACCCTGTTTTCAAACTTTCCAAACTGATAGCCGGATTAAAAGACGACGACGGCAGAGTGACATTGCCGGGGTTTTACGAAGGCATCACCTTGAGCGCAGAAGAAAAAGCGATTCTTGCCCAAGTCCCCGAAGATATGGTACAAATTCAACAAGATTTCGGCATCGCCAGTCCCGAAAAAGTAGGTACGACCCTGCAAGAAGCCCTGCAATATCCCACCCTCAACATTAGGGGTCTAAAGGCTGCCTGGGTAGGTACAGATGTACGCACCATCATCCCGGACGAAGCCATCGCCGAAATCGACATGCGCCTGGTTCCGGAATCTGATGGCAAGCGCCTGATGGAATTGTTGAGACAATACATCCTGGATCAGGGATACCACCTCGTCGAAGGAGAACCCACTCCGGAAGACAGAGCCAGCTACCCAAAACTCGCTGCTTTTACTTACAAAGTTGGTTACAGTGCTTACCGGACAGAGTTTGATTCGCCCATCGGCAAATGGCTGGTGAAAGCCCACGAAGTTGCTTTTGGGTCAGCCCCCGTACGCATGCGCACAACTGGCGGTTCGCAGCCCATTTCTCCCTTCATCAGCACGCTTGGAGTACCCGCTGTGTCGGTTAGAATACCCAATCCAGACAACAATATCCACGGCCCCAATGAGAATTTTCGCCTGCAGAATTTCAGAGAAGGCATCCAGATAGCACTTTCAATATTGACAACTTCGCCATTTTAAGCGAGAAGGGCCAGCTACAAAAAAGGTAGGGGTCGCATGGTAGTGCGGCCCCTACAAATCATAAAACCTAATACATCAAACCTGATTTTTACAGTATGGGTACTTCTTCAAACTGCATCAACTGGCGGTCAAAGATCAATCCGTGCAATTCAATATCACGATCCTGTATCTTATTGCCAATGAAGGCCGTATCCATCAACGCTATCGATTGCCTTTGAATATTCAGTCGGGCCAATCTCCCGGTTTTTTCAGCTTCACTGCAAGCGGATTCCTGCAATGACTTGTTTCTGCGAAGCAACAGTTTCAGAATGGCCTCGGCACGAGTATGATAATTGTGCTCGCGACAAATGGCATTCTGCATAAAGGTACAGCCCGTGTCGTTGACGATATAAATGCTGTGGATGTTCTCCGCCATTATAAACTGATTCAACTCCTCTGCATATTCATAGTCACAACGCTCAAATACCGCTCCCAGAGCCGTCAGGAAGTAACTGTTGTTTCCAAAAGTCTCCCTGATTTTTTGTTCGAGTTGACAATCAGGACAGATCAAAAACAGCGATGCTTCGCCGGTGCAGGTTTCTGACTTGTATTTTGTGTACATAAGCATCTATTTTTTTGCCGAAAGGCGCATCAGGCAGAACGATAAGAAACCTCGTGATATCCCTTGGTATGTGGCCCCATGAACAGCCTCGAATAAATACGGAAAATGACCAGTCCATCGAGAATCAAACTGAGAACAATCAAAATCAACAGCGGAAACTGATTTTCGTGTACGTGTCCCAACATCAAGTCCTCTCCGATGAAAGTCGGCGTGATCGGGAACCCGGCCAAACCCAAAGCTGCAATGGCAAAGATGAATGTCAGTCGCGGATACTCATACGAGTGCCCGTTGAACTGATCCAGACTCACCACCTCTCCCCTTTTGCGTAGCTTGTTGATTACCCAAATTCCTACGAAGGCTGAAACAAAGATTCCACTTAGGAAAATATGCACCTGATTGAAATCAAACGCTTCATTGAAACCAAAGGCCAGCGACAGGTACAATTGATTGATAATTATCAAAACCCAGGCAGTAAGCGCTGATTTGCGCTCTACAAATGCCTTTAGGATGAATATCAGACTGAAAGCCCCAAACAACTCAGGCAAGAACCCAACAAGCTGGGCCGGCAGCAAATCTTTGTGATATACACCATACAAACCCATTAGATAAGGGGGCAAAGCAAGGATATAAGTCTTCCGCTCGTCCATAAAGTGCAATAG
This sequence comes from Saprospiraceae bacterium, assembly GCA_023268675.1. Taxonomy (GTDB): domain Bacteria; phylum Bacteroidota; class Bacteroidia; order Chitinophagales; family Saprospiraceae; genus JALQTV01. The sequence continues at coordinate 6,740 of JALQTV010000064.1, forward strand.
GTTTCCAATCTTTTTGAGTGGTTGCCACAGGTAACGAAACATGAAATTGTCCAGATTAAACTCTTTCACACCCAACACAAACAAACTGAGCTTCAATTTATTCCAGAAACCCTTGGTCGAAGGTTGTACCGGCGGGTGAAAATGAAAAAACTGATCGTGAATGCGGTAACTCAATACCGAGGGCGAAATCATCAACTGGTGGCTGCGCAACAAAGCATTGCCCACCAGGTGAATCAATGCTACCAGATAAAGGCCCAAAGAAACCTCAATAAACATGATGCCAATCTGTGCAATGGACGAATACGCAATCTGGGTCTTGATAGTCGATTGGACCCGCGCAGTGATGGTCGCCATCACAACCGTTAACAAACCGATCAATCCTATCAGGATATGGAAAACCAGATTGTCTTCCCAAAAAGGAGCAGTGCGTATCAGCAAAAATACCCCTATGTGCACCGACAGAGAACCGTAAAATACCGCACTACTGGTAGTAGGGCCTTCCATTGCACGCGGCAACCAGGAAGAAAAAGGTATTTGCGCGGATTTCACCATGGCTGCCAAAAGGAAGGTCATGGGAATAAAAAAAGTATAAAAGCCTTCACTCAGGATATGAGGCTGAGGACTGTGCCATCCTTTCAGGTCGTTGAAATTAACACTGTACCCAAAATAGTGGTGACAAACCCAAATCCCCAACAGCAGCGCAATATCGGCAATGCGGTAAAGGGAGACTACCTTCAAACCATTTTTTACCGGCAGATAGCGCCCGCGGTAAAAGGCAATCAGGAAAAACGAGGTAGCTCCCAATACCTCCCATCCAACGAATAAAGTTTCTAAATTGCCCGCCATCAATACCATGACCAGGCCAAAATAAAAGAATTTCAGGTTGTTGAAAAAGCGCTTGTACCCCTTCTCCCGGTGAACATAAGTACGGCTGAATACCAGCACGATGCCCATGATAAAAGTAGCCGTAAAGAGATAAACAAGACTGTACAGATCGAGGTAAAGGTCAAGTGCAACATCTGTTTCTGCTGCATGGAAAAGTACCGGCCCCTCCACAAAGACAGGCTGCATGCCACTGACCAGCCACTGAACCCCGACAATTGAAAGTATCAGAAAATTGATAGCCACGCCCACTACCGATGTGTAAAAAATCGGCTTTTCCTGCGCATTGTCGAAAGTGAATCCAATCGCCAGTGACAAGATGGGAACCAGCAACAACAAGAATAGTATCCAGGACATTATTTTTTATTTTTAAAGACGTGAACAGGGACATTTTCCTTCGTGGCATCCAGGATGTAATTTGTTTTCATGGCAGGTGTTGCCGGAATCAAATCCTGGAAGTTGTCGATCTCAGACACTGATTTCAAGGGCTGGTAAGGCTCAAATTTCCCCTGGTAAAAATGGTACAACTTGCCATCTTCCGGAGAAATGGCCACCAGATGAATCCACTCCAGGTCAAACCAATCGTACATTGCCGAAGTAGCCTGAATGACCTTCAACACCACTTCCGGTCTGTGCTCGACAATCATTAGCAAGCGCACCGGATCGTGGTTTTCTATCATCTGCAAGGGCAAACCGGGGCGAAGATCCCCGTCAGAGCTGTTGGCTACCCCTATCAAACCGACCACATTGTGAGGCAATTTGGTGCCTGCACCCATCTTTTCGTTGTCCATGCGGGAGAAGTAATACTCCAGGTTGATTCCCCCACACACTACCGGCAGTGGTGCCATCACCTGTGCCAATACTTCCCCATCCGGATCTGAAGTGTAATCATAAGACTGAAGGAAAGCTCTGCGATCGAGAAACATATTTTTCATGGTTTCTCTTGCTCCTACATAGCATAGGGCGTTGGTTCCGTGTCCCAACTCCGGCCGTGGCTCAAAATAAGATACCGACCGATCTTTGATTGCTTTGCGGACTTTTTTGATGTCCCTGTTGATGTTGATGGAAGCAAAACGACGGGCTCTTTCTCTCGCATTCAAATCCAACGCTTCTTCAATGGCTTCCACGTGCTTGCGGTGCTTTTCCAGATGCCCGGCAGAAAGCAGGTGTTCGTCGTAATAACGAATCTCGTCACTTGCCGTATCGTGCATGCCTGCCACAAAAGCAGTACCATCCGGAATGTGAATGCCTCTGGTTTCGAGTATCAGCCTCACTTTGGGATGGTTGGCCATGGCGGCATATACGCGAGCATTAGGGGCACCGGGTCTTCCGCTGCAGGCTCCGCAATCATGCGCGCCGTGGTGAGGATTGTTGGCACTGCTACTGCCATGTGCCATGACATAGACTATATCGGCAAACCTGGAAGTCAGGCCTATTCCTTTGAGGATGCCCTGTACCACATCGGCCATTTCTTCAATGGTATAACCCAATTGCAAACCATTTTCCCGATCATTGGGGTCTGTACATTCTATGTGCAACGCTCCGTTTACATCCATGTGGGAGAAAGCGTCGGCAATATCCGGACGCATTTGCGGTTTAAACAAATCAAAGAGCATGCGGAAACCGGTTGTCAAACCCAGTGAAAAAGCAAACATCAAGCCTCGCAAAGGAGTGTGAGACTGCTTATGGTGAAACGCTTCCGACTCACGACCTTTGTTGACTTTAACTTCTTTAATCAAGTGGCGGGGAGTAACCGGAACCGGACAATTCTTTTCGTAGAACTTACCCCCGTAAGGCTGAAAGTACATGGCTACGCCAAAAAAGCCGGGGGCCCCGAAAGTCTCGCTTTCAGGAGCTGCGTATTCTATGTGTCGTCTGATAGAATCCTCCCGGTCATCTATGCAAAAGATACCCTGGAAGGAAGGTTTTTGAAGATTGTCTGTTGTTTTGCCGGCAGATACATGAGCCAAAGCACCCAATACTTCATCGTAGTAATCCCACTCAAAAGATTCCTGCCACAACTGGATTACTTTTTCGCGATCTCCGGTAGCTACAGGAGCAAAATAATCTTCCGATTCAAAAGCAACATTTTTTGCCAAAGGCTCCCAGGATGTCCCGAAGGCTTTGTCCAAGGCATCAATTTCCAGCAACAATTCAAGGATTATGAAGTCTTTCAGGCTGATTGACTTGGTGTAGAGCAATGTTTCGGGGTGCTCTTCTATCGCGTGGATGATCCCGCTCCAGCCCCGGTGACCAAATTGCTGATCCAATAAGTATTGTTCGAAGTAATTGGCATCCCCTACCAAAACATTCAGGAGAGTAGCCATATCCAGGTTTTCATCCATGAGCCATTGCTTGACCCGCTCGCTGCGGAAAAAGCTGCTGTAGGCGTTATTCTCCAGCGTACGGATGGCTGCCAGGAGTCCTTTATCTTCGAAGGGGAAATGGATCAGGGCAATGCCCTGATCCAGATAACTGCTAATAATCCGAAACAACAATGGTTGTACTCGATTATCAAGGTCAAAATGAAAACGTTTTTTCCATTCCGCCCTGAGTTTGCCCACTCTGGGCGTATAATCGTGTTTCCATGTTCCGTTCAACATCTTATTTTTCCAGACTTCAACCTGGCTTGCATCAAAGTGTCGGGTTATGATCCGTGCTATGATGGCATCACTGATACGACCCTGCTTGTAAAGCTTTCGGTATTCGTTGAGGTTGAAGGTAGTCTGAATGCCAAAGGTCTTTCCTGCTTCAAATAAAGCTTTGAAGAAAGGCTTTTCCTGGTAAGCATGCAGAGAATTGTGGTGCACAAAGTCTTTCAATGCTGCCTGGGAAGGAAGGTAATGCTTGAGCAGGTGCAAGACAGCAGATGCCTCAAAATTTGCTTTTTTGCCACTTGTGCCATTGCCCCTAAAACCATTTCCATTATTCCTGTCATTCTTCTTAGACTTGTAACGGGCAGACAAAGGGTGATCGGAGGAAGCTTTGAGTTCATCCAATCCCAGAAAACTTACCCGTCCCCCACTTGCTTCGTATTCTTCACTGAACCGGTGCATGTTTTCCAATACGGAGTGATCCACCAGACAAGCACCGGTACAATCCACAATGATATGTCCCCCTGCAGGGATTGCATATAGTTCATCCTTAAGCTTGAGGTAATTGGTAAATACCGCTGCGGATCGAAGCATTATCCGGTGTTCTTCTCCATTTACCTCTTTTTCTATGCTCACTCTGAACAAATCCCTGAGTGATGCTCCACGGAAAATGTGAATAACCGCCTTCAGGATCATCCCACTGGCAATACCGATTAACAGGTCTTCAAACAGCGTGAAAAAAATAGTAGTCACAAAGATCGCCAGCTGTTCGGAACCAATTTTATAGGTATGTCTGAACTCCTTGGGATGTGCCAGGTTGTATCCCACTGCAATCAAAATGGCTGCCAATGCCGCATTGGGGATCAATTCAAGTAATTGATAGGCTGTCAGCGCAGAAATCAGGAGAAACAATCCGTGAAAGAAGTTGGCCCAGCGGGTGCGTCCCCCCTGAGAAATATTGGCGGAACTACGTGCTACCTCGGAAATCATAGGCAAACCTCCCAAAAGCGCTACTGCTGAATTGGTGATGCCAATAGCAATCAAATCCTTGTTGGGATCAGATTTGCGCTTCCATGGATCCAGCAAATCAATGGCCTTCACCGTAAGCAAACTTTCCAAACTGCCAACGAGAGATACCATCACGAGGTATTTCACAAAGAGTCCCGCCATTTGTAATCCTCCAAAAGATACATTGATGCCTATCTGATCTACCAGACTCCCTACCTTGAGCAGAGCCGAGGGGTTGCCCTGGCCAATGTTGTAATACATTCCCGCAGGAATCGCAAACAAAAGCACCAACAAGGGCCCGGGAATCATTTTCAGGGTCGGATGCTTGACCATTTTCCAGGCAAACATGATCACCAAACTGACAGCTCCAATGATTGCAGGATAAAGATTAAGATTGGCAATAAATTCTGGAACAGCTGCCAACAATTCCAATGGCCCTTTGCCCGAAACCAGCGAAGCATCCACGTTTAACAACACCGGGATTTGTTTCGCAATGATGATAAGACCAATGGCTGCCAACATACCGTGAACGGCAGACAAAGGGAAAATATCAACGAATTTACCCCATTTCAACAAGCCGAACAGGACTTGTACCAAACCCGATACAAACAATACTCCTAGTGCCAGTTTCCATCCCTCTATACCGCCGCCAAATTCTGTTACGGCTCCGGCTACAATTACGATCAAACCTGCAGCAGGCCCCTTGATTGCCAATTTACACCCGGTAAAAAAGGTGGCTGCCAAACCACCCAGGATAGCTGTGACGACCCCCATCATTGGAGGAAATTCTGATGCTGACGCAATACCCAGACTCAAGGGCAATGCGAGAAGAAAAACCACAAAACCCGAGGTCAGATCCTGCTCAAAATTCTCCTTAAGTCCTTCTATCCCGTCCTTTGGGACAGAAGCAACTTTTTTATCTGTACTCATATGTTGATTTGATTTGAATGAACTACTGTTTGAGATATAGGCAAAAGACCATAGGAGGCATGGTTAATCCACACCATTAGATCTTTTGTTTTAGATACTCAAAATCAGCAATTTATCCGGAGACAATGGAAGACAAGGTATTTCTTCCGCTGAGAGAGGTGAACGTATTTGCAGGAAGCATACATGCTCGCTTCCTGTACTTCTACCAAATTGCTTAGGTCATAAGCAACTATATCGGGCGCATT
>JALQTV010000065.1 GCA_023268675.1 Saprospiraceae bacterium
AGGACACCCGCAAGGCATCAATTTTGGCATCACCCTGGCGATTTGGGATTATATTTTTGGAACAGCAGTCATACCGCACAATGGTAGAGACATCAAACTGGGTTTCCCCGGAATTGAAGAATTCCCCCAGGATTTTATAGGCCAGAACCTTCATGGCATAACCGGAGAAAATAAATAAATCTGTTTAGAGCGTTTTCAGATACTCTATCAGGGCTTTTCTTTCTCCGGGAGATAATTTGTCTCCAAAATAATGCCCTTCGTTACTATAGGCAGGTAAATTGGTGTCATAAGTCCACTTACCTGCCTTTCCTTTTTTGTTTTCGTATTTCCAGCCTACTTTGACAGGGTCGTAATCAACGGGTTCCTTGCTGCGCTCCCAGTACTCAGGTCTTTGGGAACTGTTGAGCAGGTCTTCCAAAGTGGGTATAGAGCCGTTGTGAAGGTAGGGGGCTGTTGCCCAAATGCCATCGAGAGGAGGAGCGATATAGCCAGCTTCGGGTTCAAACCAGGAACGAGGTTCTGATAGTGCAAACCAGCTTTTATTGTACCATTCTACTATAGGTGCCGTCACGGCATAAGATGCGTACCAGGGGTCGGTTCTGACGACTTCCAGAGAGACTACTTTGTTCGGATAGGTTGGATTTTCACCGTAGGTGCCGTGACATTTACTGCAGTTTTCTCCAAAAATGGCAGCTCCCTCAGCTGCGATTTGTTGGTCGATAGGGAAGGGATAAGGGGGTGCTTCCAGCGTTTGCAGCCAGGCCAAAACATCCTTGAAACGACTTACCGCTGCCCGGGCCTGAGTAGAATCCGGAATTCCAAGCAACGCAGCCTGGAAAAGGAGTTTGGTGAAATCTCCCCTGCCGACGGCTGTATAATAAAGGCTGTTTTTCTTTTTCACATTCCAAAGTGGGGGTACATCCGTAGCAATATTATAAGATGGCATGTCGAAGTTGGGAGTCTCCCGATAAGTTAGGTCGGAGGGATCTCGGTGCATCGCACAGGCTTCTGCAAGTCGCGCTGCCGGATTCACCCCTGGTTGATTGGTTTGTATGCGCGGACCAATGGCTTTGAAGTAGTTGCCAAAATCTTCGTAGGCCTGCCATTCCGGAGCATCTTTTTTGTAGCGGATCCGCATGGTAGTATTCATGCCCCGATACATGGCCGGAAAGTTGACTCTGAAGTCTGAATAACTGTTGCCCAGACCAAGGACCAGCTGACCGTTGATTTCTGCCGAATGGCAGGTAAAGCAATTGCCATTGACGACCTGTATTTGGTTGGCCGTTTCGAAAGCAGAAAACTGGTAGGGCAGACCCGCATTTACCCCGGGACGATCGTATAGACTGTCTCGCTTGCTGCCTTTTTTCCCAAACAAAGAAAGAGGAATGCCGGAACCAATATAATCTCCATTGAGTAGATAGTCGAATCCGACTTCCGGATCACCCCCACTTTGTTGTGGATAGGAGGGGATTTGTTTTACTCGGAATCCGCTCGGTTGTGCACGTTCTGGAAGGCCACCGGATACATTGCAGCTGTACGTAAACAATAGCCCGGCGAAGACTATGTATTTTTTCATGAAAACAGGGATTGTAGGTTCAGAATTGATCAATCACTGTAACGCCGACAGGAGGTTGAGTGTTCATGTTTTGCAAAATCTTAACACCTGTTTCAAGGTTTACCCGATCTGTCAACAGCAAATCCGGCTGAAGGATGCCTTGTGCTATCATGCGCAACATTTCAGGATAGCGATGTGCTTGCATGCCGTGACTTCCGATGAGTTCCAGTTCATGAGAAATGACTCTGCCCATTGGGATGGGAGGAAGGCTGTCCTGACCTGTCATCAGTCCCACCTGAATGTGCTTGCCTCGTTTGCGCAGAGAAAGTATGCCCGGGACACAGGTCTGGATACTGCCCAAGGCATCCAGCGATACATGACAACCCCCATCGCTGAGGGAACGTACGGCTTCGCTCAAATCATCCGTTTCCCTGGCATTCAGCGTGTGAGTCGCTCCCAATTTTTTGGCGAAAGCCAGCTTTACAGGATCAATGTCTACTGCGATTACCTGTGCCCCGCAGGCAGCTCCTATCATGATCGCTGAAAGGCCCACGCCACCGCATCCCATTACGAGCAAGTATTCTCCGCCTTTGATTTGCCCCTGATCGACCACTGCCCGAAAGGAAGTGATAAAGCGACAACCCAATACGGCAGCTGTGGAGAAATCCATAAATTCGGGGAGTTGCACCAGATTGGTGTCGGCAAAGGGAATAGCAGTATATTCGGCAAAGGATCCGGGAAGCGTGAAGCCCGGTTGTTCGTAGTGATCGCAAATTTGTTGGTTGCCCGAATTGCACTGGGGGCAGGTGCCGCAACCCAGACAAAAAGGCAGGGTGACGCGATCGCCCTTTTTGAATTTTGTTGTGTTTTTGCCAACTTCTACGACGGTCCCGGCAAATTCGTGCCCCGGAATCTGGGGAAGCTTAATGTCCGAGTCGTGCCCCATCCACCCATGCCAATCGCTCCGGCAAATGCCGGTCGCTGCCGTCTGAATGATTACGCCACTGTCGGGCAATTGAGGGTCAGGCATTTGGGTGACTTGTATCTCACTTCCAAAAGAATGATAAACGGCAGCTTTCATAAATTGTGTGATTAAATGGCTTATTCTCCGGAGCGAAATGATTGTTCCGCCAGAGATAAATGGAAGATTTCGGCTCTGCTTTTCGCAGATCCTGTATGTTTTTCCCGGATGAGCAATGCCGCGATGTACACCAGTATTTGATCCTTCGATAAAACTACCAGCCAGTAATTATCGTTCCAGCCTTTCAGAGGGGTACAGCGGTACAGGTCGTAGGTGTCTTTCGATAGATTATAGGTGATGACTGACGAGTTTTCCAATTCGGAGGCCATGTCGTACAAAAAAATATAGCAGGGGTCGTCGATAAATGTCATTTCCTCACTTGCATAGAAATTGGCTTCCGGCAACATGTTCAAAACGACTTTATGCTGCACCCCCAGTTCTGAGAAAAAATGGGATAATTGCAGGATTTTTTCTTGCAATTTTTCAAGCGGGAGTGTTTGAGAAAGCACTATGGAGGTAGGGAGCCAGCTATGGGTATAGATGTCATAAGCCTGGGTTTGACCTATCCGGAGTTTGTAGTCGAATCGGGAGTTTCCGGGTACGATATACCCCGGATAGAACCATTGGAATCCATTTTCTATTCCGAATTTCACCTCGAGCAGTAAGGTACTCAGCCCAAGACTGTATTTTTTGTAAGCAGGGTGATATACTCCAACGATACTGGCCAGGCTTTTTTCCCCGAGGTCAAAAACACTGAATGCGATTAATTTTCCCTGATCCCGGATGGTAAGTTCCCACGAATTGAAAACATTGACGTCGTATACTTCATAAAGTGACTCTCTCAGGGTAGGAGAGATGAGCCCTGGGAAGTCCTGGCGGTATATTTGGTAGAGGTTTTCCTTTTCTTTATTGAATTCGAATGGCTGGTATGTTACTTCGAATTGGTTGAGACAATTGCGAAGGTTTTTTCTGGTGCTCTTGCTGAATGTATAGTCTTGTAAATCCAGCCTGATCCAGATGGCGTTTAAGATTTGGGACTCGAAATATAAAAAATGAGTGGTAAATATAGATTGTCCCATTCTGTACCAACCCCGGCACAGATAGCCATCCAGTTCCTCCGGACTCAGATAATCTGGGTATTTTTTTTCTGAAAACATAGTAAGTTTAAGGAGACCCGCCGAAATTTAGCAAATATTATTAATATATGCTTATGGGGTAGGACTCCTAAATGATGCCGTATAATTCTCCGCCCCTGGCGAAAAGTTTGTCCACTTTTGCCTTTACCATCGGGTCAGTTTCCAGCACGGGGGCGTGGTGAGGTTTGATTCTTGCATCGATGACCAGAGGACCTTCACAACCCCAGTGTTTGAATTCGTGAAAAGACTTCACCCCTTGAATATCACGCGCCGGATTGGCTCTGGTAAAGGCAGTCCAAAGGAAGTTGTTAAGGGTCGCTGCTGAGAACCGGCTATCATCTGCCAGGATGATCAGGGGGATGCCTTCCCAGTCAAGGTGTGCTATCTCCCGGCAAAATGATGAAACTTGCTGGTAGCTTTCCTCTCCTGTGAAGGGAGGTGCTTTTATGATCAGTATTCCTGGCAGGACAAATTGCGCTTCAGAAAATCCGCCTGGCAGATGGAATTTATCCGGCAATTGGGTGCTGAGTGTTCTTCGGGGGTGGTCGCAGGCTGCCATGACTACTTTCGAACCGGCGTTCCAGTTGTCTCCTGAATAATCGAGCGTATCTATGGTAGTATTGGTGTGGAAATGCAAGTCCCGGCGCCAGTCGATTCTTTCCAGGACAAATTTGAAAAAACCGGGAATGTCTTTCGCAGATACTTTTTCTCCCGGATCAGCGGCAGTAATGATGAGAAACTTAGCCAGAGAGGTTTGGCCCGATCCCAATATCCGATTAGCTTGAGCAAGTATTTCTTCCGGTTTTTTGTCCCGGAAGGGCATGTAACGCTCACTGCCGACCGCCAGTAACAGCGGATGTACTCCTGCCGCATCTACTGCATTGATTTCTTTGATGCCGGGAAACTCCTGTGGGGTTAGTTCTTTTACCAGCTGATGGATCAGGTATCCAAAACTTGAATCCTCCTGAGGTGGTCTGCCTACTACCGTAAAATGCCAAAGTGGGTCTTTTCGGTAGTACACCTGTTCTACCTTCATCACAGGGAAATCGTGCTGCAAACTGTAATATCCAAGGTGGTCTCCGAAGGGGCCTTCCGGTTTTTTAACCCCTTTCTGTACAATCCCCGTGATAACAAAATCTGCATCGCCGGAAAGGATGTGTCCATTTTTTCTTACCCAGGAAAAGCGCCTTCCGCCCAACATGCCGGCGAAAGTCAATTCACTCAGCCCTTCAGGCATGGGCATGATGGCTGCAAAAGCGTGAGAGGGTGGCCCTCCGATAAAAACAGAAGCTCGGAAAGGCTCATCAGAATTGTTGTATGCAGTATGGTGAACGCCTATACCTCTGTGCAATTGGTAGTGCAGGCCTATCTCTTCGTTGGTGCGGTAGTCATTGCCGGTCATTTGGATGCGGTACATGCCCACATTGGCGTGCATGAGGTTGGAAGAACCCGGAGGAAGGGTGAGTACCTGAGGAAGGGTAACGAAGCCTCCGCCATCCATAGGCCAGGAAACAACCTGTGGCAACTGGTCTATCGTTGTAGTACCGTATAGAATAGGCGCTCGGAATCTTGCTTTTCTGGGCAATGCTTTGAGTGCAGTAAAAGGTGCTCCAAGGTAATTTAGCGGAGCTTTGAAAAAATTTCCGGGGTCAGCCTTTAATTCGATTACCCGCTGCAAAGCTTTTATGGTATGTCTGAATAGAAAATCCGTTCGCTCAAACGTACCATATATATTAGATATTCCCTGGAAGGGACTTCCCTTGATTTGTTCGAACAATAAAGCCGGCCCGCCAGCGTCGAAAACCCTTCTGTGGATTTCAGCCATTTCAAGATTGGGATCTATGGGAGTTTTGATCCTGACCAAATGCCCGTGGCGTTCCAGATCATTGGCGCAATCGCGCATGCTTGCGTACGACATAAAGTTGATATTTGGACATTCAACAATAAAAAAGTATCCCGGTTTATCCTCGGGTCCGGCAAAAGTCTAAAAACAATGAAATATGTTAAAAATAGTATTGTTGACAAATTACAGCATCAATAACTTTGTCAAGTTAGGGGCTTTTGTAATTTTGACGATTATTTGACACAAATTTCAGCTGTGCGTCAATATCTGGATTTATTACAGCATATTCTCGAGCATGGGACTCCTAAGGGGGATCGTACAGGAACAGGTACGCTGAGTGTATTTGGCTACCAGATGCGTTTTGATCTGGAGGAAGGATTTCCTTTGATCACTACAAAAAGGCTGCATGTAAAATCCATTATTTACGAACTGTTGTGGTTTCTCAAAGGAGATACCAATGTTCGGTATTTGCAGGAAAATGGGGTTCGTATCTGGAACGAATGGGCAGCGGAAGATGGCTCTCTGGGGCCGATTTACGGCAAACAATGGGTCTCCTGGGAGGCGCCTGACGGCAAAAAAATCAATCAGATTGCCACGGCCGTAGAAACCTTGAAGCAAAATCCGGACTCCAGGCGAATCATTGTCAATGCCTGGAACCCGGGAGAGTTGGATCAGATGGCACTTACTCCCTGTCATGCCCTCTTTCAATTTTATGTGGCTGAAGGAAAACTATCTTGTCAATTGTATCAGCGTTCGGCCGATGTGTTTTTGGGCGTGCCTTTTAATATCGCTTCTTATGCTTTGCTGACTCTGATGATGGCCCAGGTATGTGGTTTGAAACCGGGAACCTTTGTTCATACTTTCGGTGATGTGCATCTGTACAACAACCATTTGGAGCAAGCCAAATTACAATTGACAAGGACACCAAAACCTTTGCCAAAGATGGTATTGAATCCGAAAGTGAAAGATATATTTGATTTTGATTTTGAGGACTTTATGCTTGAGGGCTACGACCCCTGGCCACATATAAAAGCAGAGGTGTCGGTTTGAGGTAAGAGGATATAGACAGGATTTAATTTAGAAATTATCTAAATAAACTGCATCAATATAGTTTTATTGTTAAAAAAGTTAACGAATTTTATCTTTGCCACAAACATGAAGGAGTGTTTGTATATAATGTTGAAAAATTTACATTGAACATGATAAAAAAGCTTGTTAATCAACTCTTTTTATTATTGGGTCTGATGCTGAGCATTAGCACCGGACACGCACAGGATCTCGACGCAGGTAAAGTTTTGTTCCGCAACAATTGCGGTCAATGCCACTCTCGGGATATGAAAAGTAATCTGACTGGTCCTGCACTCGGTGGAGTGGAAGACAGATGGGCAGATTATCCACAAGAAGATCTTTATAGTTGGATTCGAAATTCACAGGCGATGATCAACGATGGTCATCCAAGAGCTACAGAACTCTGGAATGAGTGGAAGCCAACTGTCATGAATGCTTTCCAGCAACTTACCGACGATGACATTGCAAATCTTCTTGCTTACATCGATGGTGTTTATACTGGCACTTATGGTGCACCAAAGGCTGAAGCGGGCGGAGAGGTAGCTACTGCAGCTCCGGCATCTGACAACCGCGGTCTTTTCATTGCGCTTGCGGTGGTTTTGGTGATTCTGGCACTTGCCTTGGCCAGAATTGTTGCCAATCTTAATTATATGGTGAAGTTGCAAAATGCAGCTCCAGGCGATGAATTACCTCACAGAAAGACCCTGGTAGAGATATTGACCAGCAAGGGTGTCATTGCCTTTGTACTTTTTGCACTGGTAGTACTTGGTGGCTATACTACTGTCAACAATGCTATCATGATGGGGCGCCAGATGGGATATGAGCCCGAGCAGCCTATCAAATTCTCTCACGCAACGCACGCAGGTTTGCAGCAAATTGACTGTCAATATTGCCACGACGGCGCAAGAAGAAGTAAGCACTCCGTTATTCCTGCTGCCAATACCTGTATGAATTGCCACTCTGCTATCAAAGTGGGTTCGCAGTATGGAACAGGAGAGATCAGTAAGATTTACGCATCTATAGGTTTTGATCCAAGCACAGATTCCTACATCGAGAACTACGACAAACTTTCCGAAGGGGAAATCGAAAATATCTTCAAAAAGTGGTTTGCAGATTCTTATATCCTGGAAAATGGATTGCTGGATGCTAAAGGAGATGCTTTGATTGAGAATCAATGGAAAGAGTTGAAAAGCTCTTTGACCAACGAAACAAAGACCAAAATTCAAGGTCCAATCGAATGGGTGCGCATTCACAATCTTCCTGACCATGCTTATTTCAACCATGCCCAGCACGTAACGGTGGGTAAGTTGGAATGCCAGACTTGTCACGGACCTGTAGAGGCAATGGAAGAAGTATATCAATACTCTCCACTATCTATGGGTTGGTGTATCAACTGCCACCGGCAGACAGAAGTAAAATTCGCCGATAATGATTACTATAAGTCTTATGAAAAATATCATAAAGAACTTGCCAACGGCGAGCGGGAAAAAGTAACTGTGGAAGATATAGGCGGTCTGGAGTGTCAGAAATGCCACTATTAATCCCGTAATTATTATTGAGTGTTCAATTTATTTGCGCAAACTGACTCTATCATACAATGAAAAAAAATCAAAATACAATCTGGCTCGGTGTCGATCAGGTTCAAAATAGTTCGGATTACCAGGAAACCACAGCACAGGAGTTCGTAGAACTTCCGGTGGTAGATCAAATTTCAGAAGCTACTTTGTCTATGGAAACCAAAAGAAGGGACTTCTTGAAGTACCTTGGTTTTGGTTTGGGAGCTGCCACCCTGGCTGCAAGCTGTGATATCCCTGTTAAGAGAGCTATCCCTTATGTAGTCAAACCGGATGAAATCGTTCCCGGGGTTGCAACCTATTACGCTTCAACCTTTGTTTTTGGTGGAGATTATTGCCCGGTCTTGGTGAAGACCCGTGAGGGACGCCCCATCAAGATAGAAGGAAATAGTCTTTCTTCTATTACAAAGGGGGGTACCAGTGCACGTGCACAGGCAAGTGTGTTAGGTTTGTATGACAACAGCAGAATCAGCGGCCCTTATCGTGTGGAAAACGGTCAGATTCAATTTCCCAAAAGAAGAGGACTTACAGGTCCGGGTTGGGCAAAGATAGATGAGGAGATCAAAAGTAAATTGAATGCCGGCAGTCAAATCAGGATTGTAGGCAATACCAATATGAGTCCAAGCTCAAAAAAAGCAATCGAAGCTTTTGCCGCAGCTTATCCGAATACCAAAGTTGTCACTTATGATGCCGTTTCAAGCTCCGCTATGCTGGAAGCAAATGAGACTTCTTTCGGCAAAGCCGTAATTCCTTCTTATCACTTCGATAAGGCTCAGGTGATCGTTAGTTTTGACGCAGACTTCCTGGGTACCTGGATTTCACCGGTTGAGTTCGCTGCCCAATATGCTTCCAATCGAAAAATAAAGGATGTGAAAAAGGCAAGCATGTCTCGTCACATTCAGGTAGAGAGCCACATGAGCCTTACCGGTTCAAATGCAGATAATCGCATCCTGGTCAAGCCTTCAGAGCAGGGAGCTGCCATTGTAGCACTTTATAATGAAGTGGCTTCTGCCAAAGGAGCAGCTACGGTTTCAGGTCCTAAACTGGATGCAGAAAAATTGGCTAAGATCAAAAAAGTTGCAGGTGAATTGCTCGCCCACGAGGGACAGGCACTGGTTGTTTCAGGTTCAAATAATACCGGCGAACAAACCCTCATCAATGCCATCAATAATTTGTTGGGAAGTTATGGTACTACCATCGATCTTTCCGTTCCTTCTTACCAAAGACAGGGTATGGACAAATCCGTACAAGGTCTTATCAAGGAGATGAAGGCAGGTAGTGTGAATGCACTCTTTGTAATGGATGGAGCTAACCCGGCATGGGACCTTCCAAATGCATCAGAGTTTGCGGCAGGCATGGAAAAAGTGGCCCTTAAGGCCAGTTTCTCTATTTTGCCCAATGAGACAGCACTGCTTTGTGACTATGTGACTCCAACGCACCATTTCCTTGAGTCATGGGGCGATGTGGAAGCCAAAAAAGGAAAATATTCTCTTATTCAGCCTACTATCTCTCCGTTGTTTGATACCAGACAAGCGGAAGAGAGTCTTTTGGTTTGGGCTGCGAAAGAGGGTGACAATACTTCTTACTACGATTTCATCCGCAACAACTGGGAGGAGAACATTTTCCCCGAACAGGATAGATTTGCTACTTTCCAGGCTTTCTGGGACAATGCCTTGCACGATGGAGTACTGGAAATAGATGCTCCGGAAGCTACGGGATCATTCCAGGCTGATGTGGCAATGGCTGCAAGCAAAGTGCGCAAACCATCCAACAGTGAGCTTGAAATCAGTTTCTTTGAAACAGTCAATGTCGGTGCAGGTCAATATGGCAACAACCCTTGGTTGCTGGAAATGCCGGATCCAATTAATCGTTGTAGCTGGGGCAATTACCTTGCCATTCCGGTAGCTTATGAAGGTGGATTGGATTTCAAAGCATACAACGATCTGAATGGCAATGAAATCAAAGGCAAAGCCGATATTGTAGAGGTAGAAGTAGCCGGCGTGAAAACCGCCTGTACGACGGTTCGTCAATTCGGTCAAATGCAGGGTACTGTATCTCTAGCGCTTGGTTTTGGCCGCGAAAGCACTGGTAGGCTGGGGCTTGCACTGGGCAATAAGGTAGGTGTAAACGCTTATCCCTGGTTGAGCATAGATGAGCATGGCAATACGCAGTATTATGCAACTACGGTTTCTGTTTCAGAAAAAGTTTCTGAAGACAAAGAGTTTGCTTGCGTTCAGTACCACCACTCAATGGGATTGAAAGGAATGGATCCTGATTCAGGACAGGAAATTAATATCGATGAAAAAGTAGCCAATACCTTGGCTGATCCATTCAGCGACACAGGTTTCCAAGGTGGTATCACAGAGCGTTCTATCATTTATCAGAGCAACCTTTCAGAACTCGACGAGTTTGTTCATCACATTGAGGAAAAGCGCGCAGAAGCTGCAAAACTCAATTCTCACACCATCTATCCTTACGAAGAGTACAAAGAAAACATATACGGTCAGGGCCATCACTGGCAAATGCACATAGACCTGAACGCATGTATCGGTTGTGGTGCCTGCCAGGTTGCCTGTATAGCTGAAAACAACGTACCAGTTGTTGGTAAGCGCGAAGTGTCACGTCACCACGAGATGACCTGGATCAGAATCGACCGCTATTTCTACGGAGATTTCGAAAATCCAAATGTGGTTTATCAACCAATGATGTGCCAGCACTGCGACAACGCACCTTGTGAAAATGTATGTCCGGTAGCTGCTACCAACCACAGTTCAGAGGGTCTCAACCAAATGACTTACAACAGATGTATTGGTACCAGATACTGTGCAAACAACTGTCCTTACAAAGTTCGTCGTTTCAACTGGTTGGACTATACTACTGCTGATTTGTTCCCTGTGAATGAGCCAACAACCAACGGTGAAGAGTTGCCATTCGGAGCAGACAACCTGACTCGTATGGTACTTAACCCGGATGTTACGGTAAGATCCCGTGGGGTTATTGAGAAGTGTAGCTTCTGTGTACAACGCATTCAGGAAGGTAAGCTTACCGCTAAAAAAGAAGGTCGTTCACTCAGAGATGAGGATGTGAAAACAGCTTGCCAGACAGCTTGTCCTACCGGTGCTATCATCTTTGGTGATGGAAACAATCCTAAAGGACAGATCGCAGCGGCACTTGACAGTCCGTTGAACTATACCGTACTGGAAGAAATTAACACCAGATCATCAGTCACTTATTCTGCAAAAATTATTAACCGAAACGAATCTCTGGACGCTTAATTTTAAACGTTCAGACGCTAATAAAATAGAAAATTATGAGTGCAGTTGTTTCTCCGATCAGGGAACCGTTAATTGAAGGCAACAAAACTTATCATCAGATCACTGAAGATATTTGTTCGCCCACTGAAAAAGCACCTGGTATGGCATGGGTCATGGCTTTTCTGGTTGCTGTTTCCCTGCTTGCTGTATATATCTTCTCTTTGGGTTGGACCGTTTGGAACGGTATCGGTACCTGGGATCTCAACAGAACAATTGGTTGGGGATGGGATATTACCAACTTCGTTTGGTGGGTCGGTATCGGTCACGCGGGTACTTTGATCTCAGCGATTCTTTTGCTATTCAGGCAAAAGTGGCGTACAGGTGTAAACCGTGCGGCTGAAGCGATGACCATCTTCGCGGTTGTTTGTGCCGGTCAGTTTCCATTGATTCACATGGGACGTATCTGGTTGGCATTTTTCATCTTTCCTTATCCCAATACCAGAGGACCTTTGTGGGTGAACTTCAACTCACCTCTTCTATGGGACGTATTTGCGATCTCTACTTACCTTACGGTATCACTTTTATTCTGGTATACCGGTTTGGTTCCTGATTTCGCTACTTTGAGAGACCGCTCTAAAGGCATCAGACGCAAACTGTACAACATATTCTCTTTCGGTTGGACAGGAGCAGGGAAGCACTGGCAAAGATGGGAGAGCTTGTCCTTGATTCTGGCAGGTCTTTCTACTCCGCTGGTATTGTCTGTACACACCATCGTATCTTTTGACTTTGCTACTTCTGTAATTCCTGGATGGCACACTACGATCTTCCCCCCATATTTCGTTGCAGGGGCGATCTTCTCCGGTTTTGCGATGGTACAGACACTCATGGTAATTACCAGAAAGATTTTGAATCTTCAACAGTACATT
>JALQTV010000066.1 GCA_023268675.1 Saprospiraceae bacterium
GTCCGGGTTGATTCACTGTATCGGATGGCCTGAATGCCGGTTTGGCTTAGCCCGTCAACCCTTGTCAGGTAAGTGGTGGACAAATCGCTTTTGTCTATCATGAGGACGGATGTCTCGGTGCCATAGTACACGAAATCCTCGCTTTGAGTAACATGAGCGCCATAGGTATAAGGCAGATAAGCCCGCCACTGGCCAACAGATAGTCCAGTTTGGGCGCATAGCCACGAAAAGGGGTTGTAGAACAGTGACAATAGGAAAAATAACAGAGATGGACGCAGCAGGGGAGTTTCAGTTTTGAAGTTTAACCATTACAGTCAAAAATCACTGTTTCTGGAACGCTCCAAATATAATTAAAAGTGCCTGGTTTTTCTTTGGGAGCGTTTTCAGCTGTGGGAAGGGCCTATGCTTTCTTTCTCGAAGTCATAATCTCTTTCGACTTTACAAATTCTTGTTTTGTAGTTTGCATACCAGGATTCGCGTCCTTTTTGTTGAGCCAGCAGGTGTTCGGTATGTTGTTTCCATTGCCGTATGGCATCCAGGTTTTTCCAGTAGGATACGGTAATTCCGAGTTCGTTTCTGGCACTTTCGACTCCCAGAAATCCCGGTTGCAGGGTTGCCAGTTCTACCATGCGTTCTGCCATTTCTGCGTATTCATCCTGTTCTTCCGGGCTTTTTATGGAACTAAAGATTACAGCGTAATATGGAGGATCGGGTGTTTGGGCTATCATGAAATGGGGGTTTATATGGCTTGTCCAAAGGTGAGGAGATTGTGGTCAGGATCGAGGAGAGAAAATTCTTTTTGTCCCCAGGGCTTGACCTCCAGTGCACCGTTGGGGTGTATGGAAACCTTTCGATCCAACAATTCCCGGTACAGCGATTCAATATCGTTGGATTCTAGATAAATCATGCCGTAATTGGTCAGCGGATTCAACTCAGGGAAAGAAAACAGGTGAATTTTGATGGCATCCTTTTCCAAAATGATGTAATCATTATAATCCCCTTTCAGGGAAAAATTGAGTTGTTGGAGGTAATAATCCAATGTCAGGATTCTGTCGCGCATGGGTAATTTAGGATGGACATCGGTCAGCATGAATGCTCAATTTTTGTATAAGTTGTTTTTCTCGATGTATTGAAAGACCTTTTCAGGTACCAGATAGCGAATAGAGTGGCCGTTTTGTATGCAGTCGCGAATATATGTTGCAGAAATTTGTAACAGGGGGGCTTTGAAAAAACGGATATCTGCTTCCGGGAAGTCAGGGAATTGGCGCTGTCCGAAATCCTCCCGGTCATAGACATAAATTGGATAATTGCGGAGTAGCAGCTCGTAATTTTTCCACCGGTGTAAGGTTGCCAGATTGTCTGCTCCCATGATCAGGACGAACGCTCTGTTTGGATATTTTTCTCGGAGGTAAGTAAGCGTATCTGCGGTATAGGAAGGTTGGGGCAGTTGGAACTCGATATTTGAAGCTTTCAAGCGCTCGTTCTCTTCGATGGCCAGATGCACAAGATGCAATCGATCATAGTCATTGGCCAAGGTTTTTTTGGGCTTCAATGGGTTGTGTGGGCTGACTACCATCCACACCTCCTCCAGGTCTGATTGGGTAGCCATGTAATTGGCAATAATCAGGTGACCGATGTGAATCGGGTTGTAGGAACCAAAAAAAAGTCCGGTTTTCAAAATGTTTTTAGTCGTTTAGCATCACAGGCATCAGCAGCATGAGAGTATCCTCACTTTCATCCAGGTCACCCGGAACCAGAATCCCGGCCTTATTGGATGTTGACATTTTGAGTTGCACTTCCTGACAATCCAACACGCTGAGCATTTCCATCAGGAACTTCACATTGAAGGCAATATCCAAGGGTTCACCTGTATATTCGCAGGGCATTTGTTCAGTAGCTTCATTAGAGAAGTCCAGATCTCTTGAAGACAGGGTCAGGCTGCCTTCGTTAAGTGAAAGCGTAACCTTGTTGGATGTTTTGCTGGCGTAAATGGAAAGCCGTTTGAGGGAAGACAAAAAGTCCTGGCGTGACACAACTAGCATGTTGGGGTTGTTGAGAGGAATCACGGCATTGTAGTCAGGGTACCTGGCGTCTATTAGTCGGCAAATCAGCGTCGTATTGTTGAAAGAAAAGAAGGCATTGGTTTCGTTGACCATCATGGCAACGGGTTCGTCAGCTGAAAGAGCAGCTTTCAGCAGGTTAAGAGATTTTTTGGGAATGATGAAGCTGGCTCTTTGTTTGCTTTCTACATTGCTGAAGGCACACTTTACCAATTTATGAGCGTCGGTAGCTACGAGGGTCAGGCTGTTTTTTTCTACTTTGAAAAACACGCCGTTCATCGCCAGTCTGAGTTCGTCGTGGCTTGTTGCGAACAAAGTCTTATTGATACCGTCGAGCAGGATTTCGCTGGAAAATTTGATGTCATCGCCAAAATCTGGTTGGGTGATATCGGGAAAATCGTCGCCGTCCTCACCTGAAAGTTTGTATTTACCGTATGCGGAAGTAATTTCCACGCCTTTGGTTTCAGGGTTTACATTAAAGGTGATGGGCTGTTGTGGTAGGGCTTTCAGCGTTTCCAGGAGTATTTTACCCGGAATGGCAATAGATCCGTTGGCATCTGATGTCACATCGACTTGCTTAACGATGGTGGACTCCATGTCTGTAGCAACAATGGTCAGCACATTATTTTCTATCCTGAAAAGGAAGTCTTCCAAAATAGGCAGTACAGGGTTGTTGCTGATGGCGCCCCCTGCAACTTGCAGTTGCCTAAGCAGTTCGGATGAAGACACGCTGAATTTCATATATGCCGTGGTTTAATGGTAAGTTGATTTTCTCCAAATAAGAGGACAAAAATAACAGAACTGTTGGGCATTTAAAAGCGCAGTAATCCACATTTTGTGGAAAAAACAGCGATTGCGCTTTCAGTGTATCCCAAACAGTTATACCTTATTGTGGATTAAAATAGGTAATTTTGCAAACTTGTACCCAGCACATATACTAACAAGCTACATATTTATGCCGGACAGATCCAAAGCGCCAGCCATCAAATCACTGAAATCCATCAAATTACCAGCCATAGAGCACTTTAAGCTGGACAACGGGATACCGGTATATTCGGTCAACATGGGGACGCAGGACGTATTGAAGCTGGAGATGGTTTATTGGGCTGGTCGTCCTTTTGAGTCTGCCAAGGTAGTGGCCAGAGCTACTTCAAGTCAGGTCAAGGAAGGGTCAAAGCGGATCAGCGGAGAAGTTTTCTCTGACAAAATTGATTCACTGGGAGCTACCCTTAGTCTGCCATTTAATCTTGATACTGCTAATTTCAATCTTTACAGCCTTGGTAAGCACTTTGATCGCATTCTCCCCATTTTTCGGGAAGTGTTGACAGAACCTGTTTTTCCGGAGGAAGAACTGCTGGCCTTCATTGAGCGCAATCGGCAAAAACTGAAAGTGGAGTTGGCGAAAACGGACGTACTGGCTTACCGGGAAGTCACTGAGCGCATTTTTGGCTCTGAACATCCATACGGATACAATAGTTTTCCGGAAGATTACAGCGCCCTGCGCAGAGAGGACCTGTTGGCTCATCACCGAAAATTTTATACCCCGGGAAATACCCAGATCTTTCTGAGTGGTCGAGTAACGGATGAAAGCATTGCGTTGCTGAATAGAGAATTTGGTCAACTGCCTGCGAGTCAGGGGATCCTTTTTCCCGAGCTCGCGAGGGAGGAAAACGGTGGAGGAAAAAAACGTCTGAAAGTACCTGGAAGTGTGCAGAGTTCTATTCGCATGGGCAAGCCATTGTTTGGTCGCAAGCACGATGACTATGCCGGAATGTATGTGCTCAATACAATTTTAGGAGGATATTTTGGTTCCCGTCTGATGGAAAACATCAGAGAAGAAAAAGGATATACTTACAATATTTATTCTTTGTTGGATGTCATGCGCGCAGATGGCTGTCTGTACATTGGTGCAGATGTTGCCCACAACTATGTGGATGCGACCATCAAAGAAATAATATTTGAAATGGAGCGTTTAAAGCAGGATTTGGTCGATGACGAGGAACTTGAAATGGTAAAAAATTACCTGATGGGCACTTTTCTCAGCATGCTGGACGGACCCCTGATTGTACATGATACTGTCCGAACCATGATTACGGAAGATTTGCCCTTGACTTTTTTTGAGAACCTGGTAGAAAGTGTGGCAGCCATCTCTGCGGAGGAAATAAGAGATTTAGCGCAAAAATACCTGGATGTTGCATCCATGTGGGAAGTTGTGGCAGGAGAAGTGTAAAATTGCCGTGTTGGCGTTTAACTCTTTTGTAAACAATAGTTTAAAATTTCCCTATTTGGCATTTTTTCCTTTCTTTTGCGGCGTATAATTTTGCCTGTCATGCTTGATTGCCTGTAATTTTTACTAATTTCAGTCATCCATTGGACCGGAGCCTATTTCTATAACTATTGATCGAGATATTGAATGAAATTTTTCAGTTTTTTCAAACAGGAACTTGCCATTGACCTGGGAACAGCCAACACCCTGATTATTCAGGATGGCGAAGTAGTGGTAGATGAACCTTCTATCGTAGCTATCAACCGAAAAACGGGAGAGACGATAGCCGTGGGCAAGAAAGCCATGCAAATGCACGAAAAAACCCATGAGGATATCAAAACTATCCGGCCACTGAAAGATGGTGTGATTGCAGATTTTCAGGCAGCAGAGAATATGATCAAGGGACTTATCGAAATGATAGGTACCAAACGTCGTTTTTTTACCCATCTCAAAATGGTAATTTGCATTCCTTCCGGCATTACAGAAGTGGAAAAACGCGCCGTATTTGATTCTGCGGATCATGTAGATGCCAAAGAGACCTACCTTATTCACGAACCCATGGCTGCCGCTCTCGGTATTGGTCTGGATGTGGAAGAACCCATTGGCAATATGATCATCGATATAGGAGGAGGAACGACTGAGATTGCAGTTATTGCCTTGTCAGGCATTGTTACAGACCAATCCATACGCATAGCAGGGGATGAACTTACCAACGACATCGTAGGCTATCTCAAGCGCCAGCACAACATTCTTATCGGAGAGCGTACGGCAGAACAGATAAAAATCCATGTAGGAGCCGCCTTGGAAGATATCGAAAATCCTCCGGAAGATTTCCCCGTTAATGGTCGCGACCTGATGACGGGTATTCCCAAACAAATCAAAGTAAGCCACGTAGAGGTAGCTCATGCCCTCGACAAGTCTATTTCCAAAATCGAGGATGCCATCTTGCGTGCACTCGAATCCACACCACCCGAATTGGCCTCCGATATCTATAAAACAGGGCTTTACCTGACCGGTGGAGGGGCCTTGTTAAGAGGTTTGGATAAGCGCATTTCTCAGAAAACCAAGCTGCCGGTGCATGTAGCAGAAGATCCGCTGAGAGCAGTGGTAAGAGGTACCGGTATTGCATTGAAAAACACCGATCGCTTCTCATTCCTCATCGACAGAAAGAGCGTGTAGGGTCGCTTCGCAAAACTTCGGTAAAGCATGCAGAGTATCATTCAGTTGTTCACCCGCTACGGTACATTCTTGTTGTTTCTGTTGCTGGAGGCGGCATGCTTTATCCTGATCGTAAAATATAATGGAGAGCAGAAGGAAATTTTTATTAGTTCTTCCAATCGAATCTCCGCAGGTATTCTACAGCGCTATGATAAATTCACTTCTTATCTGAATCTGGATGATCGTATGCGTAAAATGCAGGAAGAGAATGCGCGGTTGGTAGCAGAACTGGAATCGCTTAAATCTTTTTATGCGAATCAGGAGTCCTTTCCGGACTCAATTGGGCAATTTCAGACTATTCCTGCCAAGGTGTTTAACAAATCTACTTTTGGCAACAATAATTGGTTTACGCTGGACAGGGGTTCAAACCATGGAGTCAGGGAAGGCATGGGGGTTATCAATGACAAGGGAGTGGTAGGGATCGTACGCAAGACCTCTGAAAATTTTTCATTGGTGATGTCTGTTCTACATAGAGATATGCGCATCTCAGGAGCGATAAAAAATAAAAGTAGTCACGGTTTATTGAGGTGGAAGGATTCAGATCCGCGCATTCTGGATCTGGAGTTTATCCCCCGGCACGTAGCCCTGGAACTGGGAGATACCATTCAAACCAGTGGATTTTCGAATATTTTTCCACAAGATATCATGATTGGTACCGTCCTGTACAGGGAGGTTCCCCAGGGACAGAATTTCTATCAGGTGAAGGTAGAGCTTGCGTATGATTTCTTTGACGTGGACTACGTTTACATCATTGACAACCTGACGGGAGCGGAAGTAGTCAGGCTTGAAGAATCCATCTCACAATGAACCCAGGCAACTTGGCGCAACAGATTACCCGGTTTATGGTCCTGTTATTGTTTCAGGTACTCATCCTGAAACGCATGTCTATGGGATGGGGGGAAGTGGCTTATTGGAATATTTTGCTATATCCTTTGTTTATTCTCTGGCTGCCCGTCCGTACAAACCCTTTGATCATGTTGTTGCTGGCTTTTGTACTGGGTCTGTCGATCGATATGTTTTACGATTCCCCGGGGATACACGCCAGCGCACTGGTTTTTACAGCTTTTGTAAGACCTTTGGTACTTAACTGGATGGAACCAAGAGAGGGATACAATTTGAATGCCGCGCCGTCACGCGCGCTGTTTGGCTTGACCGGCTTTCTGCAATATGCAGCCATCATGATGGGCGTACATCTGTTCTTTTATTTTTCTGTAGATGCCTTTACCTTTGTCTATATCGCAGATATTTTGCTGAAAACATTTTTCAGCTTTGTATTGTCCATGGCTTTCATCGCTATGGTAACCCTGATTTTTAGTCCTTCAAAATAAAAACCTTTCGCAATGGTGGGACCGAACAAGTACGAACATCGGCAGCGTGTGATACAGGGAGTTTTTATATTGGCCGGACTTGCCCTTGCGGGAAAAGCACTTCAGCTACAGGTAATTGATGCTACCTTCAAATCCAGAGCAGATTCGAGTATTGTAGAGGAGAAAGTTATCTACCCTGCCAGAGGGCTGATGTTTGACAGAAATGGAAAGTTGCTCGTGTATAACGAGCCTCTTTACGATTTGATGGTCACCTATGATCAGGTAGATCTGGAGATGGACGTTGAAAAATTTTGCGCGCTCCTGGATTTGAATCGAAAAGAGTTTGAAGAACTCCTCAACAAAGATTGGCGCAGCCCGCAGTATTCCAAATCCGTTCCTTTTTTATTTCTTGGAAAGCTTTCTCCTGAAAAAATTGCAGTATTTGAAGAAAATAGCTATGATTTTCCTGGCTTTTTTATTCAACCCAGAAGCATCAGAGGGTATCCTCAGGCTGTTGGGGCTCATTTGTTGGGCTATATCCGGGAAGTAAATCGGACAGAAATCCGGGAAAACCCCGAATTTTATTCAAGGGGTGATTACATTGGAGATAGTGGCCTTGAAAAGGCCAATGAGCCCTATTTGCGTGGAGTAAAGGGGAAAAAATATGTTCTGAAAGACAACATAGGAAGGGAAGTAGGTACATATAAAAATGGCGAACTGGATATTCCCGCAGTATCCGGGATGGACCTGCTTACTAGTATTGATTACGACTTGCAGGCCTACGGAGAGCAGTTGATGCACAACAAAGCCGGTAGTATCATTGCCATAGAACCGGAGACAGGAGAAATTCTTGCCATGGTCAGCGCACCTTCCTACGATCCTGCCATGCTATCGATAGGACCCAACCGCGGAAAGGCTTACAGCGCCCTGATCAATGACCCTAACCAGCCCTTTTTTGACCGTGCAGTAATGGCGCAGTATCCCCCGGGTTCTTTGTTCAAGCCTTTGGTGGCACTGGTTGCCATGCAGGAGGGACTGCTGGATCCTCAGCGATCCATCACTTGTACAGGAGCTTATTATTTTCAGGGACAAGCGATGACCGGCTGCCATGATCACCCGCCCTGTACGTCTGTAGAAGCTGCTATCCAGTATTCCTGTAATACCTATTTTGTTACTATTTTCAGGGAAATCATCGACCAGTTTGGGTGGAACAACCCGGATCAGGGATTGGATACTTTCAATGCCTATCTGGATGAATTTGGGATCGGTTCGGCTCTGGGAATAGACTTTCCCCGTGAAAAATCCGGAAACTATCCCGGTTCTGATTATTTTACCAACAAGGTTTATAAAAATGAACAACAGTGGTACTCTCTTTGGATTCGCTCACTGGGAATAGGTCAGGGAGAGTTGCTGATGACCAATTTACAGATGGCCAACCTGGCTGCTGCTATCGGGAACAAGGGGTACTATTACACTCCTCACATGGTGAGGCAAATGAAAAGTGAAAGCGGAGATACAATAGCGTCAGAACACGAAATCAGACGCATAGAGACTTCCGTGCAGGCAGGGTTTTTCGATCCGGTTATCAAAGGAATGGAAAAGGTAGTGACTTCGGGAACAGCAAAATTGGCTTATGTGCCCGGACTGGATATTTGCGGCAAAACAGGTACCGCAGAAAACAACCAACGATCGAAGGAAGACCACTCTATCTTTTTTGGCTTTGCCCCAAGAGACAATCCCAAAATTGCAATAGCCGTCTATATTGAAAATGCAGGCTGGGGTGGATCCTATGCGGCCCCAGTGGCCAGTTTGATGATTGAAAAATACCTGAATGGCAAGATCAGTCCTGCACGAAAATACCTGGAGCAGCGCATGATAGAGGCTGGTTTTCTGGAAGAACTGCTGACAGATGCCGGCAGGTCAATGAATGATGAGTAAAACCTTCAAAATAGGACACTGGTATTTGTTATGTTGCTTTTCAGCTTCATTGGCAAATGCTCAGGAAAGTGCTTCGACTTCCGATCCAAGCTTAAGCCTGGTCTTTGTGGGAGATATCATGGGCCATATCGATCAGATCAGATCTGCTGAAATGATTCCCGATAGTGTTTATGATTACCAAGATTGCTTCGAATACGTGGCACCCATCCTGAAAGAGGCAGACCTTGCCATTGGCAATCTCGAGTTAACCCTGCCCGGCAAACCCCCTTATACCGGCTACCCAAACTTCAAAAGCCCCGATGCCCTGGCAGAAGCTCTGGCAGATTCGGGTTTCGACCTGCTGTTAACAGCAAACAACCACTCGGCAGATGCAGGCTCCAATGGAATGGTGCATACGATAGAGGTACTGGAAGAACAACAATTGTTCCAGACCGGCACCTTTCGCGATACTCAGGAAAGGGCACTGCTTTACCCGCTGATCGTTTACAGAAAAGGCTTCAAGCTGGCCTTCCTGAATTATACGTATGGAACAAACGGCGTACGGGTAAAAGCTCCGCATTTCGTCAATATGATTGACGAGCAATTGATTGCCCGCGACATCACTGAGGCAAAAGCCTTGAAACCCGATTTTATCATTGCTGTCATGCACTGGGGGGAAGAGTATCAGACAAATTTTAACCGACGACAAGAAAAATTGGCCAAAAGCATGATAGAACAAGGAGTGGACCTGATTGTAGGGGGCCATCCTCATGTAGTGCAACCGATTCGCTGGTACAGCCGGAAGGGGGAGGGTGAAAAGAAAAGTGCCATGGTTGCCTACTCTCTAGGTAACTTTATTTCCGGGCAGACCTATCCTTTTACCGATGGAGGGATTATACTGAAGGTAGTTCTGGAGAAAAATACCGACACCTATATCCGGGAAAGCGATTATTTTCCTGTCTGGCGACAAAAAGTATGGATTGCAGGCAAGGAAAAGCCACTTTTCAGAGTCTTACCCATTCCCAAAACAGGAGAAACAACAAGCTCGCCGGCAGACCAGTTCGGCCAAGTAGCCTGGAAGGCTATGCAGGACTACAGAATACATGTAGTAGGTGTGATGGAGGGAAGAGTCGCGGATAATAGCAACAAGGCCGGAGAAAAATCTTCTGCCGGGCAAACGTCAAATTAAAACGAACAAAGCTATGATTATTTCGGCTATCGTCGCCGTCAGCAAAGATGGAGTAATCGGGAGAGACAACCAGATACCCTGGTACCTGCCCGATGACTTGAAGTATTTCAAAAAGGTTACCCTGGGCCATCCGGTAATTATGGGTCGAAAATCCTTTATTTCCATTGGCAGGCCCCTGCCTAAGAGAACCAATATCATCGTTACCAGGGATCCTTTCTTTATTGTGAGCGGATGTATTGTGGTAAATACCCTTGAAGAAGCAATGGAATGGGCACTCAAAGAGGGAGAGGATGAAATCTTCATCATTGGAGGGGGAGAAATTTTTGAACAAAGCATGCCATTTTGGGACAGGCTTTATCTGACAGAAGTGGACTTACTGGTACCGGACGGAGATGTTTTTTTTCCACCCATAGATCCGGAAGAATGGCAATTGCTGCGGGAAGAGCACCACGAGCCGGATGCCAAAAATGAGCATGCTTATACTTTCAAAGTGTATGACCGGACACCTTCCTGAGGAAGAAGCTGCCGATTACCTTTAAATAAAATCGGGTATTAATTAAAAAGGCAATACCCGATGAAAGAAGAGTTGCTTCATTACCTCTGGAAAAATGGTCGCTTTGACCAAAACAACCTCCAAACTACAACAGGAGAAATCATCCACATCCTTAAGGTAGGAGAACACAATTTTGGCGACGGTCCCGATTTTCTCAATGCCCGCATCATGATCGGAGATACAGTTTGGGCGGGAAGTGTCGAAATCCACATAAAATCTTCCGAATGGCTGGCACACCAACACCAGTCCAGTAAACTCTATCAAAGCGTCATCCTTCACGTAGTGCTGGATGAAGATCGCATTATTTGCCGGGACAATGGCCTCCGCATACCTTGTCTGGAGTTACGCAACAGATTCCCAAAAGACATATTGTCTGTTTATGAAGGGCTTTTTTTGCAAAGCCGAAAAATTCCCTGTGAAGGACATCTTTCTGTGATTCATCCATTGCAGCAAGTTTCATGGTTGGATCGCTGTATGGTGGAGCGACTGGAATGGCGCACAGCGGAAATGGAGGTAAAATTGAGGGAACTGAAAGGAGACTGGGAAGAACTACTCCACCAATTGCTGGTTGCCAGTTTCGGCCAGCATACCAACAAGCTTCCTTTTCAGCGCCTGGCAGAATTGTTGCCCCTCCGGCTAATGGCACGCTACCGGGATGAACTGGAAAACCTGGAAGCCCTGTGGTTTGGAATTGCCGGTTTTCTCGATCCTCCTGCAGCTGATCGCTATTCTGCAAGGCATTTTCAACGATTCAGTCAAATGAAACTAAAGCATCAATTGATCGAAATGCCGGTAAACTGGTGGAATTTCAAGGGAGTGCGACCTTCTAATTTCCCCACTCTCCGACTTGCCCAACTGGCATCTTTTTATTTTTCCAATCACTTTTTACTGGATAAGGTACTTTCGCTTAGGTCTGTCAGAGAATTCGAGGCCATGATGCAGCCCAAACTCGCTCCTTACTGGGATACTCACTATGCTTTCGGGCCCCCGGTAAAAAAGAAAAGCAGACAACTGGGAAGAACTCAACAGTACCTGACCTTGATTAATGCCATCATTCCCTTTTTGTTTTTTTATGGTAGTAGCAATGGCAAGCCGGAATTCAGGGAACGCAGCCTTTCTTTTCTGGAAGCTTTGCCGGAGGAAAAAAACAGCATCATTCAAATGTGGGAAGGACAGGGCATAAAACCTGTAAATGCTGCTCACAGCCAGGCTCTGATCCACCTAAAAAGGAATTACTGCGACAAACACCGCTGCCTGGCTTGTGCTTTCGGCCAGGTGCTGCTTGGTGAGCAGTGAACTGTAAACTGTAAAC
>JALQTV010000067.1 GCA_023268675.1 Saprospiraceae bacterium
ATACATCTTCGCGCTTGATAGGCTGGATATAATTGGGAGCCAGTTGTAATACCTTTTTCTTGGCTTCTGCGATTGCTCTGTCTTTATTGAGCACGATGCTGTCCTTATGGGCTAGCAGATAACCATGATTAAAGCCCTCTTGTCCGGAAGTGGAGACAGAAGCCATGGCAATGGTTTTGAATTTTTCTATCAGGGTAGGGATCATCACGTCGCCTTCGAAGAAACTATCAGAGGCCCTGACTGCAAATTCTTTGGTTCCTGCACCACCGGGAATCAATCCGACACCAACTTCTACCAATCCGATATAAGACTCCGCAGATACCATTGCAGCGTCACAGTGCATGATTGTTTCACAACCTCCACCGAAAACATATCCCTGAGTAGCTGCTACTACCGGAATGGAAGAGTAGCGTGTGCGCATGACGGTATTTTGGAACATCCTTACAGCCATAGCCAATTCGTCGTATTCCTGCTGGTAGGCCATCATGGCTATGAGCATCAGGTTGGCTCCTACGGAGAAATTAGTGGCGTTGTTGCCAATTACCAAACCATTCCAATTTCCCTGCTCGGCTATGTCAATGGCTTCGTTGATGCCTCGGAGCACTCCTTCGCCCATGGTATTATGGGGACTGGTGTATTCCAGACAAAGTACCCCGTCTCCAATGTCATGCAAAGTTGCTTCCGGGTTTTTGAAGACAGGAGCCTGGTCGCGATAATTGTCCAGGATAATGAAGGCTTCTGAACCAGGAATAGCTTTATAAGCTCCGCTGGCAATGTCGTAGTAGTATTTCTTGCCGTCCTGGCTCTTATAAAATTTATGAACGCCCTTAGCCAGCATGTCTTTTACCCACGGAGCGATGGATTCTCCGAGTTTTTCGGCCATTTCGATTCCGTTTTCGATGCCTATGGCATCCCAGTATTCAAAGGGACCCATCTCCCAGGCATAACCGGCCTTCATGGCATCGTCTATATTGAACAGATGGTCTGTGATTTCAGGAACTCTGTTGGATACGTAGGCGAACAAGCCACAGAGTGACTGTTGCACCAACTGAGCGCCTGCATCGTCTGCTTTGAAGATGGCTTTCATGCGCTGACCGAGGTCATCTATTTGTTTGCCCACAGCCAAAACCGGAAGGTTGGTCTTTTGAGGTGCTTCATAGACCAGCGTTTCCAGATTCAGGGAGTGGATAATAGCTTTGCCCTTGTCGTCTTTTTCTCCGGTTTTTTTGTAGAAGCCCTGACCGGATTTGTTTCCAAGGAACTTATTATCGAGCAAAAACTGCAGATAGGCAGGTACTTCGAAAGTTCCTGCCTGCTCATCGTCGGGGCAGTTTTCCTTGATGCCTTGAATGACACGAGCGGCGGTATCGTGTCCAACCAAATCTCCCAGGCGGAAGGTTCCGGTTTTGGGTCTGCCGATAAAAGGACCGGTAAGTTTGTCCACACTCGAAATATCAAGGCCCAGTTTGGTTGTCAGTTGATAGATTTTCGCCATGGCGTAAACGCCGATGCGATTGCCAATGAAGGCAGGAGTATCCTTGCAAAGAACGGTTTGTTTGCCAAGGTTGACATCACCAAATGACATCAGAAAATCTGTTACCTCAGGCAGGGTGTCTGCTGTAGGGATGATTTCGAGGAGGCGAAGGTAGCGGGGAGGGTTGAAGAAGTGCGTTCCGCAAAAATGTTTTCTGAAATCCTCGCTTCGGCCCTCTGCCATGAGGTGAATGGGAATCCCCGAAGTGTTGGAAGTTATCAGGGTGCCGGGGCGTCTGTACTGATCGACCCGCTCAAAGAGTTGTCGTTTGATGTCCAGTCTTTCAATGACCACCTCGATGATCCAATCGCAATCTTTGATTTTTGCCAGGTCATCTTCCAGGTTGCCCGTTTGGATGCGCGAAGCAAATTTTTTATCGTAGAGCGCTGCCGGTCGCGATTTTATCGCAGCTTGCAGGGCATTGTCAGCCATGCTGTTTCTGGCTTTTGGATTGGATTTGTCCGATTCCTGCAGATTGGGAGGCAGGATATCCAGCATCAATACTTCCAGACCTATATTGGCGAAATGACAGGCTATGCCGGAGCCCATGATTCCCGATCCCAATACGGCAACTTTTTTGATTCTTCTGCTCATGTTGAAGGGTTGGTCAGTTAAAGTTTGGTAAAAGCTTTTTGTCGGCAGTTTTTGCCGGATTTTTTCAGAAATAAGCTCGGACTGGCTTCCACCCTTGCGGGGAAAAATGGAGTCCATTTCTGCTTCTGCAAGTTAGCGAAAATTCGCTATTATGCAAAATGAGATTTAAATACTTCCTCCTGCCGAAATTTTTGGAGCCTGTTTGGCGTTTATTTTTTCGATGGCGTGGATCGAACCGTTAGTCATGCTATCTTTAGGATGCAAAAAGTATTCCATTACCAGTAAAAAGACCAAAAATTATGTTTCGAGGTTTTCTATTGCTTCAGACAGTACAAATGGAGGAAAGTGTAGGCAGCGAGAGTGTCATGCAGGTCATCAGAGCAGGGGGGCCATTGGGGATCGTCATCATGGCAGTGTTGTTTATCTTGTCAGGCATCGCTTTGTATATTTTCATCGAGCGCTACCGAACCATCACCCAGGCATCGCGCATTGATCAGAACTTTATGAACAACATCCGCGCCAATGTATCTAACGGCAATATTCAGGGAGCTCGGGCCCTTTGCCAGACAACGGATTCTCCGGTAGCTCGCATGGTAGAAAAGGGTTTGCAGCGCATTGGAAAACCCTTGCGAGACATTGATGCTGCAATAGAAAACGTGGGCAATCTGGAAGTTTTCAAACTGGAGCGCAGCCTCTCTACGCTGGCTACCATCTCCGGAGCAGCTCCCATGATCGGGTTTTTCGGAACGGTTACGGGGATGATCATGGCTTTTTATGAAATGAAAACCCAACAAAATGTGACTCCGGATGTGCTGGCAGGCGGGATTTATCAGGCTTTGCTTACTACGGCTGCGGGTTTGTTTATCGGCATCCTGGCTTTTGTTGGCTATAATATTCTGGTTGCCAAAGTAGAGAAGGTCGTATATAAGATGGAACGCACCACAGTGGAGTTCATGGATATCCTGCAGGAACCTACAAATTAATCCGGTATGGGACTAAAAAACAGAAATAAGGTCAGTGCAGAATTCAGCATGTCGTCTCTTACAGACATCATTTTTCTGTTGCTGATTTTCTTCATGCTGACATCTTCTTTGGTAGTGATTGACCCCTTCGATTTGCCGAAGTCTGATTCCAGAGTGGCAGCAGATACTTCTTTGATGGTGGCTATCCGAAACGATGGCAGACATGCCCTGAATGGTGAGGACATTGCAGTGAGTCGCCTTGGAGCAGCCATCCAGCAAATGGTAAAGGAATCATCAGACCCCTCTCTGATTACCGTGACCATCGTGGCAGAGACGGGAACTTCTTTCGATTATGTGGTAAATGTCATGGATATAGCAGCCCGCTTGAAGCTTAAAGCCATCATTGCTACACAACCTCGTTCCTGAAATCCGTGCAAAATTATTGAATATGGCTATCAAACGTAAAAATAAAGTCAGTGCAGCTTTCAGCATGTCATCCCTCACGGATATTATTTTTCTATTGCTGATCTTCTTCATGCTTACTTCTTCTGTTGTAGCTCCCAATGCGCTAAATCTAAAATTGCCCGGTTCTTCGAACCAAAAGGTGATGAGCGACAAGGTACCGGATGAGGTCCGCATCAGTACTTCCGGTAGGTTTTACCTCAACGGAAAGTCTATGGAACTTGATGTATTGGAAGAAGCCCTGCAGGATAAGGTCCGGGGTCAAAAGGGGGCAGAACAATTGAGCATGACCATTGCACCTGCAAGCGGTACTCCTACCGAACATGTGGTTGCCGTGATGGACATCGCCATTCGCTTGCACATCAATGGCATTTTGGCTACAGAGAAACCGAATTAAGACAGCTATTTGAAATCTGTAATCATGGAACCTATCCTTTCGTCAAGAGAAATACAAAATAAAAGATTTGGCAAGTTGATCAGCATTTTGATCCACTTTGCTATAATCTTGCTGTTGCTGCTTCCCTTGCTTACTTTTCCCGATCCACCTCCGGGGGCTGAAGGGATCCGGGTAAATCTGGGTTTACCGGATCAGGGCTCAGGAGTGCAAAACTTTGCGCCTCCGACTCCTGAGGAAAAGCCTGAAGCACCTCAAAATCAGGAAGAAGCGGCGCCACCTGTTGCGGCTCCTCCGAAAGAAGCGACTCCTCAGCCTGCCGTTAAGCCGGATGTACTGCAAACGGAAGATCCGGAGGCACTGGCACTCAAAAAACAAGAGGAAGAACAAAAGAAACTGGAGGAACAGAAGGCCCGCGAAAAGCAGGCTGCAGAGGAAGCAGCGAAAAAAGCTGCAGAAGAGAAGGCCAAAAGAGACGCTGCTGAAAAGGCCCGAAAGGAAGCCGAAGCAGAAGCAACAAAAAAGAAGATCGCAGATCTTTTTGGCTCCGGGAAGGGCAATACAGGTACTCCGGGAAATCAGGGAGACCCTAATGGAGATCCGGACGCCAGCAAACTTGACGGCATCAGCACGGGATCAGGTACGGTAGGTGGCGGACTGGGAGATCGGGGTGTTTTGTCTGCCCCGGGGATCACAGATAATTCCCAGAAATCCGGAACCATCGTTGTGAGAGTTTGTGTAGATAAATCCGGGAATGTCATCGAAGCTGAATTTACCCAACGCGGATCTACCAGCGCTGATCCTTCCTTGAAAAAACTGGCAGTGGACAATGCCCGGCAGTGGCGTTTTGCTTCCGGTGGGGTGGACAAGCAATGTGGCACGATCACGTATAGGTTTGTCGTCAAATAATCTTTCCCATTATTTATGCCATTGCACCATCCGGACTATGCTGCTACCCTGAATTACCTTTATGAACAGCTCCCCATGTTTCAAAGGGTAGGCGGAGCAGCGTTCAAAAAGGATCTTACCAATATCAGAAGCCTGCTGGAAGCGCTAGGGAATCCGCAAGATTCCTGGCCTTGTATTCACGTCGCCGGAACCAACGGAAAGGGGACTGTCTCTCACTTGTTGAGCAGCATCTTTCAGGCAGCGGGTTTTAAGACAGGACTCTATACCTCGCCGCACTACCGCGATTTTCGGGAACGCATCAAAATCGACGGGAAACTGCTCAGCGAGGCATCGGTAGTGGCTTTTGTGGCAAACCACCGCAAATTGATCGAAGACATTCGTCCGTCTTTTTTTGAAATTACCGTAGCCATGGCTTTTGATGCATTTGCCCGGGAGGGCGTAGATATGGCCATCATTGAAACCGGACTCGGAGGGCGATTGGATTCTACCAATATCGTGCATCCTGTGCTTTCTGTGATCACAAATATCAGTTTTGACCACCAGGAATTTTTGGGGGATACACTTCCGGCAATAGCCGGCGAAAAAGCAGGGATTATCAAGGCTCATGTTCCGGTAGTCATAGGAAAAACTCAGCCGGAGACCCAAGGTGTTTTTGCGGAAAAAGCAAATAAGATGGAGGCGCCTGTTTTTTTTGCCGACAGGCAGTATCGTGCAGAGAGACTACACTGGAATGAAACCCATACTTTTTTCAATGTTTTTGACAACAAAGCGCATTTGCGGCACATCCATCTGGCATTGAATGCACATGGTCCTTTCCAGGCGGAAAACCTGGTGACGGTATTGGCAGCCCTGGATGTATTGAAACCTTTGTACCCGGCTATTGTGCCTCACTGGATAAGGGCTTTGCGGGAAATGAAGCAATTGAGCAACTATATCGGTCGCTGGCAGTTGTTGCAACAGCATCCCCGGGTGATTGCTGACAGTGCCCACAATGAGGGGGGGCTTAAATTGGTCATGGAAGAGTTGCAGCGCCTGCCCTATCGTCACTTGCATCTGGTCATCGGTGTTGTCAAAGATAAAAGTCCTGATAAAGTACTGGCCTTATTGCCAAAGGATGCCAGCTATTATTTTACCCGCGCCTCCATCCCAAGGGCTATGCCGGAAGAAACACTCCGGGAGCGAGCAGCAGCGTTTGGTTTGAAAGGGAAGGTGTATCCGGACGTAAAACAGGCACTCAATGCAGCAGTTGAAACTGCCCATCCTGAGGAGGATCTTGTTTTTGTAGGGGGAAGCACCTTTGTAGTTGCGGATATTATTTGACTTTTGCCGGAGGCAAAAAAAAGGTACCCTAAGAGAGTACCCCAACTATATAAACAAACAAAAAACATTATCCTGATGAATGTTGGTCTAACATAGATGCGGGAAAATGGTTCACCCATCCTGGTGTTTTTTCACATTCATGTCATCAGATGTACGTTTTAATGAATCATTAGCTAATTTATAGTCATGAAAAAAGGAACGAATGATACATTTCCCCTCTGGCTGCTCTGGTTGCTGCCTTCCTTTTTTCTGTTGATTTACCTGTTGCGATTAATGGCTTTTGTTCGCTTTCTGTTGCCCTTGCTATTGATTTTCCTACTTGCAGGGCTGCTGTTTTTCCAGCTGCGCAAAATAATAAAAAACTATCGTTACAAAAAAAGTTTGGAGGGGCAGATCGAAGAAAAAATATCATTTTGCAGGGGAGAACTAATGTCAACAGAAATTGCCCTGAAGGATATATCAGAAAACATGGCAGCATTGGAGGAAAGACTCCTTTTAAAAACTTTGGACAAGGCGGGCAAGGAAAAGGTAAAGGAGTTGTTGGTTTCTTTTGGTGAGGAATATGCCCTGGGACTTGCGAAGCAGGACTTTTTTGGGGCCTGCATCAGTAGGCTGGAAAAGGTTTTGGCGAAGCATCAGCTCAACCGGGATTTGCGCCAAAGGAAACAACACCTGGAAGCATTGCGCAAAGACAGGGGACTGAGTCCGGAAGAAATGAAACTCATAGAACAGGACATCAAAGCTGAGGTAGATTACGTCAACTCAATAGGCAGGTTGTCCAGGGGCATGTCGAAGAGCAAGGCCATGGAAGAAGCGGAACTCTTGAAAACCAAACTGGAAGACATTATTTCCAAATAAAGGACACTACTTTAGGATAGGAAAAGTATCCTTTATTTCCCTCATCATCAGGGGCGTTCCTGCTTGCTGTACTCGTCAAAACTCATTTCCTGAAAATGATCGCCCGCAATGAATTGTAACTCTTTGAGCATGGTGGCCGCATCCTTGTAGCCTGGACTTATGGCAATGCGCGATTCGTCCCGGTTCATGTACACATAAGAGGGATAAGATTGGCGCCGTCCCAGCAGGGCATAAGCAAACTCGTGGATGCCGCGGGAACCCATTTGCATGAATTTGAACTCGTGGTTGTCGTAGGTAAAGGGCGTTTTGGACTCTGCATCAAACTTTACTGCATAGAAGTTTTCATTCATGAAGGCTACTACAGCGGCATCCATGAAAGTAGTTTTGTCCATTTTTTTGCACCAGCCACACCATTCTGTATAAACATCAATGAAAAACTTTTTAGGTGCTTCTTGATTGAGCGCGACAGCCTCGGTCCAACTCATCCATTGGATTTCGGTACTTGTCTGGGAAAAAAGCGGCTGGAAAGCCCATAAAATCAAAAAAGTGGGAAAATATTTCATGGCAAATAGGATTGATTGGTCAAAAATAGTCGATGTATCGCAAAAATGTCATAAACCAAGGGATATAGTTTGGGGTTTAGTTCAAGATCAGGACATTTGGCCGCCGGAGTGGTCACGATTCTACTTACAAACAAACAGAACAATAAGGAATGGGAGACAAAAATACGAGGAAAATAGTGGTTGGGGTAGGTGGATCCAGTGGATCAATCTATGCTAAGATACTTTTCGATCGTTTAAAACCGCTCGTGTCTGAAGACTTCAAGGTGGGGGTAGTCATGAGTAGCAATGCGCAGTTTAACTGGGAATACGAATTGGACAGCAGGGACTATCAAAATTACCCCTTCCAATTTTATGAAAGCCGTGATTTTATGGCTCCCTTTGCATCAGGGTCTGCCCGTTATGAAACCATGATCATCTGTCCCTGTTCCATGGGGCTGCTGGGGCGGATCGCCTCTGGTATTTCAAGCGATTTAATTACCCGTGCTGCAGATGTAATATTGAAAGAAAGAAGGCGTTTAATTCTGGTTCCCCGCGAAACTCCGTTTAGTTTGATTCATATCAACAATATGAAGACAATCACGGAGGCAGGGGGAATCATCTGCCCTGCGGTGCCTTCATTTTACAGCAAGCCGCAGAGCATGGAGGAACTGGCTGCCACGGTAGTTGACCGGGTGTTGGATTTGGCAGGCATAGAGACCAGAACCTTCCGTTGGGGTGAATAAAATGTACTTTAAACAAATTATTTCTTTATGCTTAAGAATTTCCCTACCTTCCCGATTTTGGGACTTTTATTTTTATCTTATTGCCGGCTATCCGGCCAAAACCAATCACCAATCAATATGGATTCTTTAAGTTACAGCCTCGGCGTTGTTGTAGGACAAAATCTTCAGAGCCAGGGTATAGACAAGGTAGATGCAGCCTCACTAGCTGAGGGTCTTGCAGATATGATTTCCGGCGGCGCTTTGAAAATAGATCTGGAACAGGCTAATGGAATATTGAACGATTATTTCAAAATGAAGCAAATGGCGCAGTTTGAGAGCATCGTAGAAGAAGGGAGACAGTTTTTAGCCGAAAACGGCCAACGCCCGGAAGTAACTACTTTGGAAAGCGGTTTGCAATACGAGGTATTGAATGAAGGCAGTGGCGAAAGCCCGGATATTTCTGACAGAGTGACCGTTCACTACCACGGCTCCCTGCTAAGCGGGAAGGTTTTTGACAGCAGTGTGGAGCGCGGGACTCCTGCTACCTTTGGGGTCGGACAACTGATCAGAGGATGGACAGAAGCTCTGCAGTTGATGAGTGAAGGAGCAAAATGGCGCTTGTACATCCCTTACGACCTTGCCTACGGCGAACGTGGAGCAGGGCAGGATATACCACCTTATTCTACGCTCGTATTCGATGTGGAACTGATCAAAATTGTAAAGTAATCCGGGCAGGATATGCGGATTGATATCATTTCGGTTTTACCGGAATTGCTGCAGGGCCCTTTTCAGCATTCTATTCTGAAAAGGGCTCAACAAAAAGGCTTGCTGGAGGTACAGGTCCACGACCTCAGAGCTTATGGAATTGGCAAGCACAAACAGGTCGATGACTATCAGTTTGGCGGTGGGGCAGGAATGGTTATGATGATAGAGCCCTTGCTCAACTGTATCAATGACCTAAGGCAAGAGCACCGGTATGATGAAATCATTTACATGACCCCCGATGGTGAGCGATTGAACCAGCCTATTGCCAACAGGCTGTCCATGCAGGAAAATCTGCTGATCATTTGTGGTCATTACAAAGGCATAGATGAGCGGCTTCGCGAACACGTGATCACCCGTGAGATATCCATAGGGGATTATGTCTTGTCGGGAGGAGAATTGGCTGCAGCAGTACTTGTAGATGCTGTTGGAAGGTTGTTGCCCGGAGTACTGAACGACGAAACATCGGCGCTTTTTGACTCCTTCCAGGACAAACTACTGGCTCCCCCTGTTTATACGCGGCCTGCAGATTTCGAGGGCTGGGAAGTTCCGGACATCCTTTTGTCCGGCAACACCGCAGCAATTGAGGAATGGAGGTATGATATGGCTTTGAAGCGCACCCGTGAGCGTAGGCCCGATTTATTGGAAGACGAGGAGTAAGGATTGATCAGGCATTTTGTCCCTTGACTACTCCTTCCAGTGTTTTGTAAAGCATGCCGTCTTTGGATATTTTAGCTCCCCCTTCCATCATGTCGAAAAGTTCCAATACTCTTTCCTTGTGGTATTTCTTGCTGGCATTGTACACCTGAAGTCGGGCTCCACTTTGCCTGGCCTGTGCCAACATCTGTTCCCAATCGGCATTTACCGTAAAATCCAACTCCGAAGGCTCTGCTGTCTTCACCCCCAACAAGCTGATGCTTTCTGCTTCGCAGTGAAAACATTGAATTTCGTTGGGGCTTCGGAATTCCAGGTAGGTTACCTTTTCCAGCACCTGTTGGAACACGATATCGCTGAAGGTTTCCATGTATTCCCGGACTTTCGGGCTTTGTTCAGCTTTCAGCTTTTCCCAGGTTTCTGCCGGTATGCCATTGGCTGCCAGGAATTTAACGAAGTCCCCTTCCAGTTCAGAAAGTTCTTCTAAGGTTAATAGCCTAAATTTCATTTGGCTTGGTTATTTTATCTAAAATTCAAAAAAATACCTAAACTTGCAAAAAACCTCTGATTATGGATTTCATAATGCCGGATTTTGCCAGTGCAGCTGTATGGATGAGTTTGTTGACGTTGACTTTCCTTGAAATAGTATTGGGGATAGACAACATCATCTTCATTTCTATTGCTTCAAACAAACTACCGCCTGCCGATCGCCCCAAAGCTACCAATATAGGTTTGCTTTTGGCAATGGTCATGCGGATTTTATTGCTCTTTGGCGTTTCTATTCTGGTAGCAATGGAAGAGCCCTGGCTCAATCTTCACATGAGCTGGGTCAGTGCAGGTTTTTCCGGACAAAGCATCATTTTGATTTTGGGAGGGATTTTCCTCTTGTACAAAAGTACTACCGAGATTCACCACAAACTCGAAGAAGGAGGTCATGGAGAAGAGCAAAGTGGTGGAGCTGTAAAAAAGTCCCTGACAAATGTAATCATGCAAATTACCTTGATCAACATTGTGTTTTCATTTGACTCCATCCTCACGGCAGTCGGTATGACCAACGGCGTAAATGGTGCCTTGGTGATCATGATTATCGCAGTGATCATCTCTGTTTTGATCATGATGCTGTTTGCTACTCCGGTCGCTACTTTTGTCAATCAGCATCCGACGATTCAGATGCTCGGGCTTGCTTTTCTTATTTTGATTGGTTTTATGTTGATTACCGAAGGGGCACACCTGGCGCATCTGAAGGTAGCAGACACAGAGATTGGAGCCGTACCGAAGGGATACCTTTATTTTGCAATCACATTCTCTTTATTTGTTGAATTTTTGAATATGCGTCTGCGTCGCAAAAAACGCAGCAAGCCCATTCAGTTGCACGATATCAAGGAAGAAGCGGTACAAGAAGGCTTGTTGCAGGAGTAGCCACTCCTGTGCTCATTCTCTTTCAAACAACACGAATTCGTCGTCGTTGTAGGTAAAATGCAGCAATTCCTCGTAAGGAAAATCCATGTCTTCCCGGCAGCCGAAGTAAAAAGCAGGGGCATCCATAAATTTCGGTGTCAGGTGCACAGGTTGTTCTCTCCATTTATCCAGATACACGATGG